>VBCK01000017.1 GCA_005882215.1 Betaproteobacteria bacterium
TAAATTTCGGAACCCACGATCCCTTGGTTCGTAGCGCACCTCCGACGTGACCGTGATCACGCTTACCGGATTCATGGTCGAACCCGACACACAACACAGCCGTCAACCTCGCCGGCACGCACTCAGGCTCGCCATTTCGATGTTCCTGCGGGATCAGGCGTCGGCGTTGTTGGTGAATCCGAACGGGTGCAGAATTCCAATTATCGAGGCCAGGGACGAGCGGCCTTGCACGTATCGGCCCAATTGGGGAGGAGCGACATGTCAAGGTTTCGAGTTGTGACGACCGCACTTGGTCTTGCTCTCGGTGTGCTGACGGCGGCGCCCGCAGCTGCGTGGGACCGCGGCGAAGTCGATGTGCTGGCAGTGCTGCCGGACGCTAGCCCCGGCCAACCCAGCAGCGTCGAAGGCCTGACGGTGGGTCCAGACGGCAATATCTACGTACCGACGTTCGGGTTCAACGCCAAAGGCGCGCTGACCGGCAACGCCGTCCTCTACGTGATCAGGCCGGACGGCAAGTTGCTGCGCCAGGTCACTATCGCCAATTCAAGTCCCCACATGCTGGGATTGGCGTTCAATCCGGTCACTGGATTCCTGCTGGTGCTCGACTTCGGAGCCGGCAAGGTTCTGCGTGTCGATCCGACCACCGGCGCCTCGTCGGTTTTCATGGGCCCGATCGCCGGCTCCGGCCTTAACGCGTTGACGTTCGACAGAGTCGGCAACGTCTACGTCTCCGACTCCTTCAACGGCGTCATCTGGAGAGTCGGTCCGAACGGCGGGTCGCCGACGGCCTGGAGCAACGATCCGCTGCTCGGCCCCGGAACCGGCCTGACGCCGCCATTCGGAGCGAACGGCGTCGAGTTCAACAACGCGGGCACCGCGATATATGTGGCCAACACGGCTTCACATCAGATCATCAAGATCCCGGTCAACCAGGATGGAAGCGCTGGAACCGCGTCGATCTTCATTACCGGCATCAATGCGCCGGACGGCATTGCGGTCGACCAGCACGACAATCTCTGGATCTGCGCCAACCAGGAAGACGACATCATCGTGGTCGACAAGACCGGCAAAGTGATCGCGAAACTGGGCGACTTCAACGGGATCGACGAACGCGGCGTCGCACGCGGCCTTCTGTTTCCGGCGAGCCCGGCCTTCAGCCTGGACGGCAAAACGCTCTACGTGTCGAATCTGACGCTTTACCTGCCCTATGCGGGCGCGGAGCCCGCCGTGGATTCGGCCTGGACCCTGAGGGTCCAGCACTTTACGGTCTCGAAGATGGCAGCGGTGATCCCGGAGTTCGACGGCGGGAACTGACGATCCGGACAGGCGTACGCGGCGCTCGATCTGGATGATTTGGGCCGGGTTCACGGTGGCCCTCGTCTGGGCTTGGGTTGTCGCGCCGATTCGCGAGTCCACGGATGCAATCCCCTGGCTAATGAAGGCGCCGCTGATCGCTCTTTACCTGATGTGGCCCCTCTGGCAAGGCGGAAGGTTCGTGTTGCAGAAGATGCGCGAAGCTCCGCTCGCAGCCTGGCAGGGACGCTACTACGCATTCGGGAACTTCCAGATTCGAGTGCTGGTCGACGAGGACGACCGGCTGTTAATCGTGGCCACCGACGTATTGGATGCGCTGGGCATCGAGGGACGCGGCCGCCAGGCCGAGCGTATCCGGGCAATTGTGGGCCGCGATGGTCTCCGCACAGTGCCGGGGACGGGGCAATTGGCTTTCACCGAGACGGGCATGCAGGCGTGGCTGGAGCGCAGCTCGCGCCGCGACGTCGCACGCTTCGCGCTGTGGTTGCGCACGCAGGTCAGCGAGCCGCATCGTCGTATGCTAGAGCGTGGGATGGGCAATTAGAATGTGGCGTTTCATCGAATCGAGCATGAAACGTGACTCCCCCCGCGAGGAGAAACAGGCACGATGAAGAAGATCGCGATTGTGCTGGTGATTCTGGTTCTTGCGCTGCTCGCCGTGGTACTGCTTCAGTCGAGCGATATTGCCATCATCGTAAACGGGCAGAGGCTCGTTGGGCCAGCAAAG
Organism: Betaproteobacteria bacterium; assembly: GCA_005882215.1. GTDB lineage: Bacteria > Pseudomonadota > Gammaproteobacteria > Burkholderiales > Burkholderiaceae_F > VBCK01. The sequence goes on from VBCK01000017.1 coordinate 2,042, forward strand.
CTCGCCACCGAAGGCTGGGGCGTGCTGGTGGCGATCGTAGCGCTCTTCAGCGTGGCGATCCTGCTTGTTTTCGTGTTCGCCGGAGTAGGACTGATTGTCCTCGGTGTGTTGGTGCTTGCAGGTCTGCTGGCGGTCTGGTTCGCCTTTCCATTTCTGCTGCCACTCTTGATCCCGCTGTTCCTTGTCTGGATCTTCGTCGCAGCCGTGCGCAGGAGCACCCAATCCGGTGCGTGAGGTGGATGCCGTACGCTCCGATCAACGCGGTCGCTCGCGGAGCCGTTTTGCGGCGGGCTGTCAGGAATGCAACTTGAGTCCAACCTCAAAGCGTGCGTCGTAGCCCTCGGTGGCGCCAGACAGCGTCAGCATCAGGCTGCGGCCGTCATCCTGAAAGATGCCGTCCCCGCCATTTCTCGTCCTGGGTCTTTCCCGTTGGGGGTAGGCGATATGCCGATGCGCCTGATCCGTGATTGCGTCGTCGAAGTAGAGTTGTGAGGTCCATTGCAGGGCTCGCGCCGCATCCGGTCCCGTGCGGATCTTGCAATGGATATGCACCGTTCGCCCCGGATACCAGCCGGGATAGATCGTCACAAAGCGCACGGACCCGCTCGCGTCCGTCACCTGGTAGCCGCGCAGGAATCGGGACCCCAGCGTCCTGAAGGGACGCTCGCTGACATCGGAATACACCCCCTGCGCATCGCAGTGCCAGATGTCGACGGTGGCCCCGACCAGCGGTCGGCATCCGGTCGAATCGATCCGGCCCACACGGATTTGAAGTCTCAGAGGCAAGCCGGGCCGGACCGAGCCATCGACCGGATCGGAGCGAATGTCCGATCGGTTCAGATGTTCGTCGACAAAGTACGGGCCCTCGGTCTGCTCGGGTGTGGCGACGCACATCAGCGCTGCGCCGTCGTGACCGGGCTTGGTGCTCTGGCCATCGGACGGCCCAGCCCTCAATGCCGTCACCGCGGTTCCAAGCAAGGTGAACAACGCGCGCCGTCTGTGGGGCGAGCATCGACGATCTGAATCTGCGAGGTTCCGCGACAGTTTCGATTTCACCTGCCTTCCTCCCGCCGTTCGACGGCGATCGCGCTACATAGCACAAGCGGCCGTGAATAGCACAACGCCACCCCGAAAGGTGCGTAAGTGCTTGATTCTTGGTGCGCCCAGCAGAATTCGAACCCACGAGCCCTTGATTCGTAGCCAAGGCCGCGATTTTCTGAAAACATCAAAAAACAATCGAATGATCGCCAGAGTAACGGGGCAGTGATGACCACGGAGACTGTCGGCATGAAGCCGTCCGCCCGCTACGGGCGCATGGCCGTGGTCCTTCACTGGATCGCGGCGCTGCTGATCATTGCCTTGCTGGCGACCGGCTGGTACATGGTCGGCACGGCGAAAAACACCCCTGAACGCGCCTTCTTCTTCAACCTGCACAAGTCGCTCGGCATCACTACGGCGTTCGTAATCGTGACGCTGATCGTCTGGCGCATCATGCATGCGGCGCCGGCGCTGCCCACGACCATGCCGAGGTGGGAAAGAACGGCGGCCGTCCTCAGCCACCGCCTGTTCTACGTCTTCATGCTGCTCGTGACGCTCGCCGGCTATCTCACGTCCTCCTTCAGCAAATACGGCCCGAAGCTCTTCGGCATCCCGCTCCCGCAATGGGGATGGGAGGATGCGGCGCTGCGGGGAAACTTTGCGGCGGTACATCGGCTGGCCGCTCTCGTGTTCGCAGTGCTGATTGCGATTCACGTTGCCGCGGCGCTGAAGCACCTGCTGGTGGACAAGGACAGCGTGTTCCAGCGCATGTTGCCCGGGTGATGCGAGTGAGCAACCGCCGACACCGAAACCGCGAGGTCTGTCCGTTATATTCGCATGTCGGCGTCGACGCCAGCGAGCTGCGCCATTACTCATCTGAAGAGGATCAGGTTCATGGATGAAGAGAGAGCGGCAGATGCCGGGTCGGTCGGCGCATTCCTGGAGGAAAAGACGTTCCGGGCCCGAACGGTGCTGGTTTTCGGGCAGATCACCGGATATCGAAATCCAGGCGCGCGAGCTGGTGCGTGCGCGCCAGCGCATCGCGGGCGTGATTGCGCGGGAAACGGGGCGCTCGTTGGCGTCGGTGCTCGCGGATATCGACCGCGATCGATGGATGTCGGCCGAGGAGGCGATCGAGTACGGGCTGGTTTCGAAAATCATCACCCGGCAGATCGAGTTGCCGGGGTAGATGACCTGATGAGCGGGGCGGCCGTCTCGGTACGGTCAGAACGGTACGGACTGAGGCGCATCGCCCAGCGGTTGCCCTCCCGGCCCGTTTTCATAGGTCATCCATGGAACCGTCGCCTGCTGGTTTACGCCAGCCTGGGCGTAGTCGCACACTCCACTCGGAAACGCCTGCTGGAGCTGGCTCCACTGCGCATCGGTGAAAAGATTCGGGAAGTAGTCGGTGCGGTTCATCGCCTTGAGCTGACATTTCGCGGTGTCGTCGGTGAGTGGCTCGCCCGCGCCCAGACGCGGCGACCCGCTCTGAGGAATGACGCAGGGACCCGCGACACCCGTGCCCGGTACGGTGCATCGATCCACCGCATCGGGCGGCTTGTCATAAACAACCTTCTCGGCGAGTGTCCGGGCGCTCATGTCCGCCTCGATCGCCGACAGCCACCGATCCATTAGATCGAACGCCTGTGCTTCAAGAGCCGGATCGATCACAAATCCGGAGGCGGTAAACGAATCCCAGATGATCTGGTTGTCGTGGTTGCCGTTGGCGCGGTCGAGGCGCGCACGCATCGACCAGCTATGATAAGTGTCGTGGAGCTCGACGTTGCTGGTGCCGCGAATGTCGATGATGGGGACGTGCAGGTTATTAGCCTGGTTGAGATACCCCGATCGATACACCACAGTCAATGCGGCGGGATCCGCCGGGGTACGGTCGGGTTGGGCGTTGTAGTCGATGTCGTGCCCACCCACTTTGGCGTTGAGATCAACGAACTGCGCCGGCGTAATCAGCCCATTCATCAACGCCTTCAGCCCATACTGGATCCCGACGGTGTCAAGCGGGCGATTCGCGAATCCGTGCCCAATAGTCTTTTCGATCGGACCCCACGCCCCCGGCGGCCGGCGGCCAAGCTGAGCAACGCTGTAGTCCCATAACGTCCCACGGACCCCATTTGGATTCGTTTGCGGATCGTAGACTTCGCTTGCCGGTACCTGACCCGTCTCGTCCGCGGGCGTGAACAACCCCTTGAAACCCGCGACCCATGCCACGCAACTGGACGGCGCGTCGCCATCTTCCACGAAGCTTTGATCGACCGGGCTCCAGAGTACCCCCGGAGCCCAATGCGCTGGATCCGTCCAGTAGTTGACCAGGGAGATGCAATCCTCCGTGTTCTCCATCAAGGTCCAGGCATCTGGAAAACTGGCTTCGACGACCAGCCCGTCATAGATGCCCGGATAAGCATTAGCGGTCCAATGCTGCACGACCGCTGCGCCGGATCCGCCGATGGAAAACGTGTAGCGGACTGGACCATACACTTCTATAAAGTGCTCTTTGGCCATCATCAGCGACTCAGCCTGCACGACCATGTTGCAGTTGTTTCCGGTCGCCTCCAAGTCGGTGGACATCGTCGCAAAGCCACGTCCCAGCACCTTGCCGTACAGCACGCCAGGCGCCGCTCCTTCCTGGTACGAGATACCGCATCCGGCACCTCCGACAAGAAACAGTTTTCGGTTCCAGCCGACTTGTGGATTTCCAAAGTCCCAGGGCTTGGACGGGTCATACAGGACCGCGATCTGGTACTGCCCCCGGTCCACCGAACCGGTCTCCACTCGAACGATGAACGTAACTGTTTGCCCCTGATCGGTCGTGGTCTGCGCAATCAACGCAGCGGGTGGAGGACTGGCCGGGTTGTAAGGCACAAAATACGTATCCTGGCCGCCAGGCCCACCGATGAGTCCCGGCGTCGCCTGCGGGTCAACGCCCGCCGGAAGATAAAAGTACTGGTAACTCGGCGCCCGAGTACAGAGCGCATCGGTCGCTCCAGGATTGCACGACCAGGGCTGAACCTGCGGGCCGCTGAACACCGGCCCGCCGCTGGGATGGCTGGCAATGGTGATGCGCGCGGCGCCGCCGCCAGGGAGCTGCGCGGTGACGACGTTCTCGCCCAGCGCGAGCCCCTCGATCAGGCCGAGATAGCGGCCGTCGGCGCGCACCGCAAAGGCGGAAGTAACGTCACGCTTGCCGACCGCCACGCGCATCGCCGAGGGGTTGGCTCCTGCGGGAATGGTTACCTCCACCAGTGCGTCGCCGCCGGATATCAGGTCGGCGCGGTTGGAGAGGACGTAAATTTGGACATTGTCCGCTGCGCACGCGACGCCGGCGGCAAGGGTAAGCGACAGAAGGACGAACGGGTTCGTTTTCATGGTGGCCCCCGCGAGTGATTTCGTCTAACGGTCGTCAATAGCGCAGTTCAGCAGGAAGCGGTGGAAACGCCGAGCAGGCGATCGGCCGGCTGGCGCGATCCGACGGTGGCGTTCACTCGCTATCGCTATCGCGCAGTGCCACGCAACTGAAGCTTCGCGCGTCGCTTGGCAGGCCCCCTACATACCTTGGAGTCTTCGGATACTCGCAGAGTGGTCTGGTTAAAAGGACACCGCCGGCGCTATTCAGCTTCGCGGCCACAAGCGAGTCGTCGGGTGCAATACCGTGCTCGACCCAATTGACCACGCCGCTCAGCAAGTCGGCGGTGGAGGCACCAACACCGCCCCCGCAATGCCCCATTCCCGGAAACATGTAAAGACGCGCGTTCGCCAGGTCTGGACCGACTCGCTTCTTCAGCGCCGCATATAGCCGCGTGCTCACATAGGGTTGCACGAGCATATCGTCCCAACCGTGATAGACGATCAGCTTCTTGCCTTGTTTCAGGTAATTACCAATACCTTCGATACTTCCGCTCATTCCGTAGACGCCATCAAGGACTTGCATCACGGTCGTGAAGTCACGATCGACGTTGAACGTCGTCGGATCGTAGGTCGTCGTACGAAATGCCATTGCCAGAAAGCCCGAGGAAAGCGCGCCGGTAAATGGCGCCGCTTGCGACGGATCGCCCAGACCGTAGGGTGCGCCGATAACACGTCCTGTTGCATCCTTCAGATCGCTCCGTATCGCATTGACGGCCTGGATCTCTGCCGCGGTAAGACAGCTGTCGTTGGAGCTGCCGGCACACAGTAAGACCTCGGGATTGAAATGACATGCTTCGGGATTAGAAACGATGCCGTCCGCAATGCCATCGAGCGCGTCGCAAGCCGCCAGCTCGGCGCGGTAGACCAACGCACCCTTTGCCGCGCTCAAAGGCACCTGTTGCTGCGCACGCGCCCAAGCTGCCGTCATACCTGACATGTCGCTGCCGCCGGTGTTTTCGTTCGAATGGCCGTAGACGCCGTCGCCAGCAACCACGCCATCATAGTTGTCCCCGAGCACCGCCATCACAACTGAGGCGTTCTTGCCTCCGTTGGAACAGCCGTCAAAATATCTGTATTTGGGCGGCTGTCGGTAATAAGCGAGAACTGCCGCATTGCCCACCAGGTCCGCCTCCTGCAGTGCTCCGCTCGCATAGTCGAGCGTCAGCGTTTTGTCGGTGGAAAAGCTGGCGCCGGGATAGCTGATTGCTCTATGACCGCCGTTCGATCCGACCACAACG
>VBCK01000121.1 GCA_005882215.1 Betaproteobacteria bacterium
AGGCAATAGACGCCATTGTCGTTCGCGGCCTGTCGGTGCAGATCGGGCCGACCGAGCCTTCTTGCCCATTCGAGCGCAGGTCGCGCGAAATGCGCCGCCCGGGCCGGGGAGCTGCAGCCGAAAAGAATCCGGGCCACCGTGAGGAGGCCCTCGACCTGCAGGACCCGCTGCTCAGCCTTGGGGAAATCGCGAAACAGCCGCCCATAGTGCTCGGCCACTTCGGCAGTCGAACCATCCAGGGACTTGGACTGCAGCGTAAGCAGGGACGCGACCAGGGTACGCAAAGCCGCCTCACGTGTTTGTGAATCCGACTCACCCAGAGCCGCGAGGACTTCGTCCGCTCTTCCCCTCAAAAAGTCCGCGGGATGCAGGTACGATCGTGCCGGTCGGGTGGGACCGGTACGCCCATCATCCGATGCTTGCGCAACCATGTGCCGAAAGCGCCTTGTCCAGGAGAGAGACGATGAACGTTGAAACCCTTGCGATCGAAAGCGAAGAGCTCCTCACAGCGCACCAGGCTGATTCCGCGTCGGAGCAGACGCCCGAGATCACGACCCTGGCGCTGGAGAGCTTCAAGTTCGTCGGAGGCGGCTCCGTGGTCCTGCTCGGATAACGACCGATCCGGTCGGTCGGCGGTTCACCACCCGCCGATCCGTAGTGTCTCAAGTTCCGCGAGCGGAGAGTTCCCCGCTCATGCGGTAGGTGGTGCCCTATGCTCCCTCGCGCTGTGATTCTGAGTGGCGCGTCGACTTGTCCAGGGCAGGCCCGGCGAGCCGACTGCGCGCTGGCGGTCTATCAGATCGGCCGGGTGCTGGCTTCGAGCCAGTTGGCGGCGGCCCCCGCCACATGCGGGGCCAGCCGCGCGCGCACGGTCGCGTGGTAGCGGTTCAGCCAGTCCACTTCGGCCGGGTTCAGCAGATCGCGCTCGATGCAGCGCGAATCGATCGGGCACAGCGTCAGCGTCTCGAAGTCCAGGAAGGTGCCGAACTCGGTGGTCTGCGCCGGCACCGTCAGCAACAGATTCTCGATCCGCACGCCCCAGCGGCCGGGCCGGTAGATGCCCGGCTCGTTCGAGGTGATCATGCCGGGCTCCATCGCCGTGTGCGGCTCGGCCAGCAGGTACGGGGTGATGCCGTGCGGACCCTCGTGCACGTTCAGGAAGAACCCGACCCCGTGTCCGGTGCCGTGACCGTATTCGACGCCGCTCGCCCAGATCGGCGCGCGCGCCAGGCTGTCGAGCATGGGCGAGCGCGTGCCGCGCGGAAAGCGCGCCTGTGACAGCGCGATCATTCCCTTCAGCACGCGCGTGAAGTCCTGGCGCTGCTCGACGCTGGTGGCGCCGACCGCGATCACCCGGGTGATGTCGGTGGTGCCGCTCTGGTACTGGCCGCCGGAGTCGATCAGCAGCAGGCCGTTGCCGGCTTGCCGCCCATCGCAGATCACCGCGTGCGATGCGCTGGTGGCACGGTAATGGGGCATGGCGCCGTTCGCATTGAAGCCGGCGATCGTCGCGAAGCTGGGCGAGAAGTAGTCATCGCGCGCGGCGCGCGCCTGCGTGATGCGCTCGTCGATCGTCAGTTCGGTGATCTTTTCGCGCCGGGCCACGGCCTGCTCGAACCATGCGAAGAACTCCGCGAGCGCCGCGCCGTCCTGCTCCATCGTGGTGCGGATCAGCCCGACTTCGGCGTCGTTCTTCACCGCCTTGGCGAGCGTGCTCGGGTTGATCTGCTCGATCCGGCGCACCGCCGCCGGCAGGGACTGCAGGACGCCGGCGGTGACGCGCCGCGGGTCGACCAGGATCACACTGCCCGGCGGCAGCTGCGACAGTTGCGCCGCGAGCTGATCGTAGCCGGCCAGCCGCACGCCATCGGCGGCCAGACGGGCGCGCAAAGGCGGCGGCACCTTCTGATCGAGGACGAACAGCGTTGCGCCCTCCGGTGCGACCAGCAGATGCGCCAGGAAGACCGGGTTGAACGAAACGTCCGACCCCCTGACGTTCAGCACCCACGCGATGTCGTCCAGCGACGAGATCAGGTGCCAGCCCGCCCCCGCCCGTTGCATCGCCTCGCGCAGCGCCTTCAGCTTGGCCAAACGCGCCACCGGCGCGAAGCGCTGCTGCTGTTCGAACACCGGCGCGAGCGGCAGTCCGGGCCGGTCCGGCCACACCTCGTCCAGCAGGTCCAGGTCCAGCCGCAACGAGGCGCCGCATCCGGCGAGCGCGTCCTGCAGCGCCCGCACGGTGGCCAGGCCCAGAACCCGTCCGTCGGCGCCGACCGTGTCGCCCTGGCCGCAGTTGGCGGCGAGCCAGTCGATGAATGCCACGCCGGCGTTGGAGCTGACTTTCATCGGCGCGATCCCGGTTCCGTCCAGCTCGGCCTCGGCCTGCAGCCAGTAACGGCTGTCGACCCAGACGCCGGCGAAGCGCGCCGTCACCACCAGTGTTCCGACCGAACCGGTGAAGCCCGACATCCACTGCCGGCCCTGCCAGCGTTCGGGAAGGTATTCCGACAGATGCGGATCCGAGGAGGGCACGATCCAGGCCGACAGGCCGTGGCGCTGCATCGATGCCCGCAACGACGCGATCCGGCTTGCGGTGCTGACCGACGGGTTCATTTGGAACGCGAGTCGCGCAGCGTCACGACGCGATTGAACACGAGGCGCCCCGGCGCATGGTCGCGCAGGTCCGCGACGAAGTAACCGTGCCGCTCGAACTGGAAGCGGTCCTCCGGCTGGGCCACGGCAAGGCCCGGCTCCACGAAGGCCGCCATCACTCGCCGGCTCTGCGGGTTGATCGATTCGCGGAAGTCCCGCCCACCGGCATCCGGCTGCGGGTCGGTGAACAGCTGTTCGTACAGCCGCACCTCGGCGCTCAGGCAGCCGTCCGTGGGCAACCAGTGGATCGCGCCCTTGACCTTGACGCGGTTGGCGCCGTCGGTACCGCTGCGCGTATCGGGCAGGTATTCGGCCAGCACGGCGGTGACGCGGCCCGCAGCGTCCCGTTCAACGCCGGTGCACCGAATCACGTATGCGTAGCGCAGCCGCACCAGGTTTCCCGGGTAGAGGCGGAAGTAATCCGGGGCGGGACGCTCCATGAAATCCTCGCGCTCGATCCACAGCTCGCGCGTCAGGTCGATGGTCCGCGTTCCGAGCTCGGGCTGGTGAGGGTGCACCGGCGCCAGGCAAGCCTCGCGCTGGCCGGCCGGGAAGTTGGTGATGATCAGCCGCAACGGCTCGAGCACCGCGACCGCGCGCGGCGCGGAAGGATCCAGGTCGTCGCGCAGCGCCTGCTCGAGCACCGAATAGTCGATCCACGATTCGGATTTGCTCACGCCGATGCGGTCCGAAAACAGCTGCAGGGCGCGCGGCGTGTAGCCGCGCCGGCGCAGTCCCACGATGGTCGGCATCCGCGGATCGTCCCAGCCTTCGACGAGCCGCTCCTCGACCAGCTGGATCAGCTTGCGCTTGCTCATCACCACGTAACTCAGGTTCAGGCGCGAAAACTCGTACTGGTGCGGCAGGTCGAACGGGTCGGGGCGAAGCTCCTCGAGCGCGCCCGCCAGCAGCGGCGCGAACTGCTCGGGCTTGCCCAGCAGCAGCCGGTAGAAAGCGTCCAGATCCCGCATCACGGCGCCGCGGTCGTGCTCCCACCGGTCGAACATCGTGCGCAGGCTCGCTTCGGCGGCGCTGGCGTACAGCTTGTGGCCGAAGTTGTGGCAATGCAGTGCAAACTCCCGCGCCACCTCCAGTCCCTGCTCGCGCAGCGACTGCACCAGCTCCAGCGCGGCGCGCCACTGAGGCTCGCGCAGCGTCGGCACCAGCCGCTCGACGCACCAGTCGTACAGTGGCCGGTGGTCCTCGAATTCCAGCGTGCAGAGGCTGTGGGTGATGCACTCCAGCGCGTCGGAGATCGAGTGGGTGTAGTCGTACATCGGATAGATGCACCAGCGGTCCCCGGTCCGATGGTGGTGCGCGAAGCGGATCCGGTACAGCGTCGGGTCGCGCATATTGATGTTGGGCGAAGCCATGTCGATCCGGGCCCGCAGCACCATCGACCCCTCGCCGTGGCGGCCCTCGCGCATCTGGCGGAACCGCGCCATGCTCTCGTCGGCGGGGCGCCCGCGAAACGGGGAATCGCGCCCGGCCTCGGTCAGCGTTCCGCGCGACTCGCGCATCTGGTCGGCGCTCTGCTCGTCCACGTACGCGTGTCCGGTGCGGATCAGGAATTCGGCGTACTCGTACAGCTGATCGAAATAGTCCGACGCGTAGTACAGGTTGCTGTGCGCGCCCTCGGTCCAGTCGAAGCCGACCCAGTGCACCGCGTCCAGTATCGAATCGACGTATTCCTGCTCCTCCTTTTCCGGATTGGTGTCGTCGAAGCGCATGTGGCAGCGCCCACGGTAGTCGCGCGCAAGACCGAAATTCAGGCAGATCGATTTGGCGTGCCCGACGTGCAGATAGCCGTTCGGTTCAGGGGGAAAGCGGGTGCGTATCCGTGCCGGGTCCGGCTCGCCCTGCCACTGGAAGGTTCCATCGCCGGGACGTCCGTTCCAGCGGCGACGCGCGAATCGGCCCGAGGCCAGGTCCGCGTCGACGATATTGCGGATGAAATTGGCCGCTGCCGCAGGCCGCGCGGTGTCGCGTCGATTCATGGGTGAGGCTGCAAGTCCGCTGGGTGGCCGAGCGCAGAGGCGCAGCGGCAATGGGCATTCTAGCGTTCAACGCGCATCGAAGCGGGCGCGGATTGCCTCGATACGGGCCCGGTTCACTCCGAAGTCCTCGCTGCCCAGCCGCGAGGCCGAGCGCACATCGATTCTCTGAGAGCTGGCCAGGATCGCGAACTCCACGTCGTCGACGAACCTCAGCCAGCGCGTCGTGAACTCGGCCACCAGGTAATCGGGCCGGGCTTCGATGATCCGGGCGCCGCGCATCGAGGCGACGATGCTGCTCAGCCGCTGCATCGCGTCGGCGGCGCTGCCCTCGAAAGCGAGCGGCTCGATGCGTGCATAGTCGGCGCCCGCGCCGGTGTACATCCACGCCTGGCTGCTGACGCTGTTGCGGGTGGCCGAAGGCGCCTTCAGACGGCCATTGTGCACGCCCAGGTCGGTCGGCCGTTGTCCCTGCAGCCCTCCGGCCCAGCCGATTCCCAGCACCGTCAACGCACCGAGCACCACCATCAAACCGACCACGCCGATCCACGGGCTCATGCCCGGATTGTCCCACCCCGCGTGGCGCGATGCTCAGGCGTCGATCCAACCCTGCTCGCGTGCGCGTTGCAGGTCCGCGGCGCTGTCCAGATCGGGCAGCGGCCGCAGCAAGTGCACCGACAGGCCGAGCGAGGCGGCCCGCTGCAGCGTCTGCTCGGTCACGCGCGGGCCGCCCCACTCGATCGCGTCGAACAGTTGCGGTTGCGGGCACCTCAGAGCCACCAGTACATAGCCGCCGTCGTGCGCCGGCTGCAGCACCGCGTCATGCGAGTCCAGCGCATCGGCCGCCTGTTCCAGGTCCTGGACTGTCTGCGCCGGGCAATCGGACCCGACCAGAACGCAGCGCGCGGCCCGATCCTCCGCGGCCAGCGCGTGGGCGAAGGCATGGATCATCCGGCGGCCCAGGTCGGCTCCGCGCTGCTCGAACAGCGGGACGCGGAAGCGCCGGGCGCACGCCCGCACGAAGGCGTGACCCGGATCGCCGGCGATCCACAGCTGGACCCGGGCCGCGCGCGCCGCGCATGCGCGGCGCAGCGTGCCCAGGACGAGGCGCCGATGAAGCTCGGTCGCCTGCTGCGCTCCGAGCGCCGGGATCAGACGCGTCTTGACTTCGCCTGCGACCGGCGCACGCGCGAACACCAGCAGGGGCCAGGGCTCAGCGGGCATTGCGATAGCGTTGCGCCAGTTGCTGCGGATCGGCACCCATGAAATAGGCCAGCCTGAGCCACCACATCTGAAGGACCGTGCGGGCCAGGCCCGCCTGCTCCCAGCGACGAGCCGAAACGACCACCGGCGGGCTCAGCGCAACCGGCGCCGACAGCCTTCGCGCGCGCCGGCAGAATTCGACGTCCTCCATCAGCGCGATCGGGGCGAAACCTTCCATCGCCAGGAACGCTCCCTGCTCGACGAAGATCGCCTGGTCGCCGGTGCAGATTCCGGTTGCGCGCGAGCGCAGATTCATCAGCGATCCGATCAGCGGCAGGCCGAACGAACGGCCCTGCAGCTTCACGTCGAACCGGCCCCAGCACGCGCGGCGGTTGCCCAGGGCGCGGAAGATCAGCCGGTCGGCCTCGCGCGGGAGCCGCACGTCCGCATGCAGGAACAGCAGCACGTCGGCGCTACGGGCCTGCTCGCAGCGCGCTCCCGCGTTCATCTGGAGAGCGCGGCCGCGGGGCGCCGCGATCACCCGATCGCACAGGGGAGCAGCCAGCCGGACCGTGGCATCGCCGCTTCCGCCGTCGACGACGATCACCTTCGCCCCCCGCTGGCGCAGATCGGCCAGTGCGGCCAGGCACGATTCGATCTGCTCCGCCTCGTCCAGAACCGGAACGATGACCGCCAGTCTCATTAAGCCGGGGGTGAGGGTGCGCGCATCGGGCCGATCTTATTCGCCCTGCATCGCGTACGCTTTGCGCTTATCCCGCAGAAGGGTTCCCACGGCGGCCAGCACCGGGCCGAGCCCGCGCGCGCCGCGCATCCAGCCTTGCACGGCCTCCAGGAAGGCCTGTTGTCCGGCCGTCACCTGCGCCCGGCGCCATTGGCCCGCCGCGTTCCGGTTGGCCTCGGCCAGGGTCGGATAGACATGGATCGTTCCCAGTATCCGGTTCAATCCGATGTTCTGTTTCATCGCGAGCACGAATTCGGCCAGCAGGTCGCCCGCGTCCGGGCCGACGATCGTGACGCCCAGGATGCGATCGGTGCCCGGCTGGGTCAGCACCTTCACGAAACCGACGGCGTCGCCGTCGGCGATCGCGCGGTCCAGCTGCGCCATCGGGTAGACGGTCGCCTCGAAGGCGAGCTTGCGCTCGCGCGCTTCCTGCTCGTTGACCCCGACGCGCCCCACCTCCGGGTCCACGAATGTCGTCCAGGGGATGACCCGGTAGTCGGCGCGAAACGTCCAAAACCGGCCGAACAGGGCGTTGACCGCCGCGTACCAGGCCTGGTGCGATGCCGTGTGCGTGAACTGGTAGGGACCGGCGACGTCGCCGCACGCGGTGACGTTCGGGAACCTCGTTCGAAGGAACTCGTCCGTCTGGATCGTGCCGCCGCGGGCGGTGTCGATCCCGAGCGCCTCCAGCCCCAGCCCGTCGACGCGCGGAGCGCGCCCGACCGCAACCAGCAGCTGGTCGAACTCGACCCGAACCCCGGCGCCCTGGTGTTCCGCAACCAGGATCTTCCGACCGCCTTCGATCACGCATTCGCGCGCCGTGTGGCTCGTCAGCACGCGGATGCCTTCGCGCCCGAAACGCTCGGTGACGGCCTGCGACACGTCCGGATCCTCGCGCGCCAGGATGCGCGACAGCATTTCGACTTGAGTGACCTGCGAGCCGAGGCGCGCGAACGCCTGGGCCAGTTCCGAGCCGACCGGTCCGCCGCCCAGCACGAGCAGTCGGGGCGGCAACTCGCGCAACTGCCACAGCGTCTCCGACGTCAGATAGCCGACCTGCTGCAGACCGGGGATCGGCGGCACGAACGGCCGCGCGCCCGTTGCGATCACGATCGCGCGCGTGGTCAGGGTGCGCGGACCCGCACCGCCATCAACCCCGCCATCGACCTGGACCGTCCAGGGTGATGTGAGTCGCGCGTTGCCGCGGATGCATTCGACCCCGAGGGCCGTGTAGCGCTGCGCAGAGTCGTGCGGCTCGATGGCCTCGACGACCCGCGCAACGCGCTCCATCACCTGGGCGAAGCCCACCTGCGCGCTGGCGTGGATTCCGAACTCGCGGGCGCGCGCGATGTCCGCGTTCAGGCGGGCCGCCCGGATCAGCGCCTTGCTGGGCACGCAGCCCGTGTTCAGGCAATCGCCTCCCATGGTGTCGCGCTCGATCAGTGCGACGCGCGCCCGCGTGGCCGCGCCGATATACGCGCTGACCAGGCCGGCCGACCCGGCTCCGATCACGACCAGGTTGTATTCGAACCTGGCCGGGCGCGGCCACCCGGCGTAGACGCGGCGCGCCTTGATGACATCGACCGCGCGCCGGGCCAGCGGCGCCAGCGCCCGCTTGGCCAGCAGCGGGAACAGGCCCAGCACGAGGAAGGCGATGATCAGGCCGCCCGAAATCCTGAACGCACCAAGCTGGGTGCCGGCGTACACGTAGGCCAGCGTGACCGGCAGCATGCCGAGCTGACTCACCCAGTAGAACGTACGAACGGGCAGGGCGGTCAGACCCATCACCAGGTTGATCACGAAAAACGGAATCAGCGGCGTCAGCCGCAATGCGAACAGGTAAAACGGACCGTCGCGCCGGATCCCGTCATCGATCGCCGCCAGCCGGTCGCCGAAGCGTGCCTGGACCCAATCGCGCAGCACGAAGCGGGCCGCCAGGAACGCCAGGGCGGCTCCGATCGAGGAGGCGAACGACACCAGCACCGTGCCCAGCGCCAGGCCGAACACCGCCCCGCCGGCGATCGTCAGCAGCGCAGCCGCACCCGGCACCGACAGCGCGGCCGCCGTCACGTAGGTCGCGAAAAACGCGGCCGCTGCCAACACCGGATGAGTTGCGCGCCAGACCTGGATCGCGTCTCTGTGCGCCTGGATGTAATCGAGCCGGGCAAAGCGGGCCAGGTCGAGCGCGAAGAACGCGACGATCGCCGCCGCGATCGCGAGCGGCAGCAGCAGCTTGGAGCGGTGCATGGTTGCGCGTCTCCCCGATGGGGTCGCGAGGCGGCTCAGGTCGCCGCTCGCGCCGAAGCCGCACGATACGACCGTTCCGAACCGTAAGCGGGAGGTGTTCGCGATGCGGGGCTACCGCGACAGTGCCGAGCGCGCGGACCACAGATCCGCGCGCCGCTCGATCTCGCGCACCATCCCAGCGAACTGCTCCGAGATGTTCCGGCGCAGCAGCGCCGTGCGGATGAACCCGGGCAGTGGCGTGTCCGGCTCGATCAGTCCGCTCCAGGTGAGCTCGGTGCTGCCGTCAGGCTGCGGCTCGATTCGGTAGCCACCGTCCAGTCGCCGCAGGTTGCCCTGCAGCAGATGGACGTCGATGCCGTGATAGGGACGCTCGGTGGAGGCGACCGTCACGCGGATCGGATACGAGAAGAACCACAGCCGGACGTCACCCCTCTGCTCGATGACCAGCTGTGCGCCCTGACGCGAAACCACGCGGCTGAAGGCGATATCCGGGACGAAGTTGGGCAAGTGCTCGTAGTCGGTCAGGGTCTGCCAGATCAGCTCGGCCGGTGCGTGAAGCAGCGCCCGCGCAGTAACCTGCACCCCCGCGTCCTGCGACGTGGCCTCGACGCTGATATCGGCGGCGGGACGGGCCAGCGCGGTGGCGGCGGCGCCCATCATCAGCAACCCGACAAAACGCAACCGCTCGGACAGGGTCCGGGGCGGGATTGCGAGCGATCGGACGGGCTTGACGCACATCGGCAGCGATAAATGACCGCAAACGCACAGGGCGGTCCTCGATCGTGAGAGTGTGCTACCGGGAGCGGGGTTCAACCGGCGCGATCGGCTATTTGGAGACGCGCGCGCGCATTCTTGGGATCCGCCGGGTTCCGGGTCCCCGATGGCGAGACTCGAGGCTGGGCCGCGCTCAGGTTCCGATCCGGCGAATCGCGTCCGACAGGAACCGGAAATGTCGCGCGACCCGGGAACAGAAGTCGCACACGGTCAAGTGCAGCCGCAGCCGCACGACCTCCAGCGGACCGAGCCCCCGGTCCTGGCGCTCGGACAGCAGAACCTGCGCCTGGCGGCAGGTGATCCTGATCCATCCGAAAATCATCTGGCGGACTCGCTCGCAAACCAGCGCTGCTCCAGGCACTCGCGCAGACGCGTGCGGGCCCGGTGCAGCATCACGAAGCAGTTGGTCGAGGTGATGTCCATTTCCTTACAGATTTGAGCGGTCTCCAGTTCGAGCCATTCGCGCATCATGAAAACGCGCGCCAGCGCAGCAGGCAGCTGCTCCACGCACATCTGCAGAATCTCGAAGAACTGGACGCGCGAGTACGCCGCTTCCGGATCGCCCCACTCCAGCGGCTGGCTGAGCCGATGGCCATCGGGCGCGAACAGCTCGTCGAATGTTTCCACCTGCGCAGCTTCGGTCGCGGCCTCGAGCGACACCTCGCGGCCGCAACGCCGGAACTGGTCGATGATCTTGTGCTTCAGGATGCCGACCAGCCAGGTCTTGAGCTGCGATTGGCCGCCGAAGCGGTCCGCTCCCTCGAGCGCAGAAACCAGAGTCTCCGAGACGGCATCCTCGGCCCAGGCGTCGTTGCGCAGCTGAAGCCGCGCGATTCGCAGCAGGGTCGGCCTCAGTTCGGCAGCTGCCCGCTGCAGGCTGTCCACATCCATCCGGGCCTCAGGGCCGCGGCGGCCGCAGTCGCCGTATCAGCGAGGATGTGTCCCAGCGCCCGCCGCCCATCGCCTGTATGTCCGCGTAGAACTGGTCGACCAGCGCCGCCACCGGCAGCGAGCAACCGATGCGCCGCGCCTCGTCCAGGCAAAGACCCAGGTCCTTGCGCATCCAATCGACGGCAAAGCCGAAGTCGAATCGATCCTGCACCATCGTCGGGCCGCGATTGTCCATCTGCCAGCTCTGCGCGGCGCCTTGTCCGATCACCTTCAGCACCAGCTCCATGTCCAGGTGGGCGCGCCGGCCGAACTCGATCCCCTCGGACAACCCTTGCAGCAGTCCGGCGATGCACAGCTGATTGACCATCTTGGCCAGCTGGCCCGATCCGCTCGGGCCGATCCGCGTGACGGCGCGCGCGTAGGTCCGGATCACGTGCTGAACCTGCTCGAAAGGCGGCAGGTCGCCGCCGCACATCACCGTCAGCTGGCCTTTTTCCGCCCCGGCCTGTCCGCCGGATACCGGCGCGTCGACAAAATGCAATCCGAGGCTTCGCGCCCTGGCGTGCAGCTGGTGCGCGATCTGAGCCGAGGCGGTCGTATGGTCGACCAGCACCGCCTCGGTCGCCATGCCGGCGAAGGCGCCCTCCGGTCCCAGCACCACGGCCCGCAGGTCATCGTCGTTGCCCACGCAGCAGAACACGATGCGTGCGCCGAGCGCTGCCTGGGCGGCAGAGGGGGCCAAGGTGCCTGCGTGTTCGGCACACCAGCGCTCGGCCCGGGCTCTGGTCCGGTTGTAGACGGTGACCCGGTACCCGGCGCGCGCCAGGTGTCCCGCCATCGGGTAACCCATCACCCCCAGCCCGATGAAGGCGACGCTCAGGCCGGCGGTTGGTGCGGAAGGCGAATCGGTGCTCATCGACGGTGGAGGCAGAAACGGGAAGAGGTATCACCCCGGCCGCAGGATTCTAGCTGCCCTCAGAATCCGCAGGCTTGTCCGTCGCGCCGGCTGTCGCTGGCTGCCACATAGCCGTCGATGCCCGGATCCCCGAGCCGCCAGATCATCTGGCCCGCGCCGAAGTCCATGTAGCTGTCGTCGCCCCGAACGATCCGATGCCCGCGCCGCTCCAGCTCCGCCGCAATCGCCAGCGGCATGCCGCTTTCCAGCTCCAGATCGAGCCCGCAGTTCCACTTCCAGCGTGGCGCGTCGCACGCCGCCTGCGGCTGCTGGCGCGCGAGCAGCATCCGCGTCAAGGTCTGCACGTGCCCCTGCGGTTGCATGTTGCCGCCCATCAGGCCGAAACTCATCTGGGCAGCGCCGTCGCGCATCAGCAAGGCCGGAATGATCGTGTGGAACGGTCGCTTGCCGGGCCCGACGCAGTTCGGGTGATCCGGGTCGAGGCCGAACGCAAATCCCCGGTTCTGCAGCGAGACGCCGAAACCGGGCACTACGATGCCCGAACCGAAACCCATGTAGTTGGACTGGATCAGGCTCACCATCATGCCGCCGGCGTCGGCCGCGGCCAGGTAAATCGTTCCACCACGGTCCGGGCTTCCCGGCCCGAAGACTTGCGCGCGCGAGCGGTCGAGCAGGCGCGCCCTCTGCTGCAGGTAGCCCGGCTCGAGCATCTGCGCCGCGGTCACGCGCATCGCCGACGGGTCCGCCACCTGCGCGTACACGTCGGCGAACGCGAGTTTCATCGCTTCGATCATCAGGTGGTGCCAGTCGGCGCTGTCGACCGGGCAATCGGCGAGCTCCGTATGCGCCAGGATCCCCAGGCATATCAGCGCCGCGATACCCTGACCGTTCGGCGGGATTTCGTGCAGTTCGGATCCGGCGAACGGCTGGCTGATCGGGTCGACCCAGACGGGGCGGTACTGATCCAGGTCGGCCAGGCTCAGCGTGCCGCCGCCGTCCCGGGCGAAGGACGCGATCGCCTCGGCGATCTGGCCGCGATAGAAGTCCTCGCCGCCGCTTTCGGCGATCCGCTTCAGTGTGTGGGCCGCCCCCGCCAGCACGAAATGCTCCCCGACCTGAGGCGCCCGCCCTCGCGGCAGGAAGTGCTGATCGAACCCGGCCAGTCCGGCCAGCAGCGGCGCTGCCCGCTGCCACTTGTCCTGCGTGATCGGGCTGACTGCAAACCCGCGCTCGGCATATTCGATCGCCGGTGCGAGCAACTCTTCGAAGCGGAGCCGGCCGAAGCGCTGATGCAAAGCCGACCATCCGGCCACGGCCCCCGGCACCGTCACGGTGTCCCACCCGCGCATCGGGCGCGCCGCCGGGTCGGTTCCGTAGCGCCGATGGAAGTACTGGGGCGTCCAGGTCGAAGGTGCGGTGCCGCTGCCGTTCAGGCCATGCAGCCGGGTGCCATCCCAGACGATCGCGAAGTTGTCCGACCCGAGTCCGTTTGAGCAGGGTTCGGTCACGCTGATGGCGGCGGCGCCGGCGATCGCGGCGTCTATCGCGTTGCCGCCCCGGCGCATCATCGCCAGTGCGGCGCTGGCTGCCAGCGGCTGCGACGTGGCCACGATGTTGCGCGCGAACACCGGCGTGCGCGTGCTCGGGTAGGGATTGGTCCAGTCGAATCGGTTGCTGGTGGACGTCGTGTGGCTCATCGGGCAGCCGCTCGTTTCATGCGGTGGGCAGGCGGTGAAACCCCGGCTGCACGGCGGCAGCTTCGTCTTCGTTCGCCAGTCGGCGGTCGACCCGGTCCACGAGCGCCCCGGCTGGCCCGTGATGCGCCCACCGGATCAGCGCTTCGACCGCGCGTTCGTCCCCCCGGAGCACGGCCTCGACGCTGCCGTCGCGCCGGTTGCGCACCCAGCCGTCGACGCCGCGCTCGAGCGCCTGCAGGCTCAGGGCATCGCGAAAGCCGACGCCCTGTACGCGTCCGTGAATCCACAGGCGGACCGGTCGTGCCGCCGCCTCGCTTCGTCCCGGGTGCAACGGTGCGATCACGAGAGCTTGGTTCCCCCGCTAGACTGCCGCCCAGCGCCTGTTGTGGATCGTCCGATGTCGCTTGTGCTGTCGCTTCCGCCTCGCGTGGCTCGCTGGGGCCTGAATATGTGGCCACCGCTGGCCGGCGCGGGCATCCGCGTGCGATCGATCGCTCCGGATTTTCGCCAGTTCGTGGTCGAGATGCCACTGCGGCACTACAACCGCAACGCGTTTGGGACCCACTTCGGCGGCTCGCTCTTTGCCATGACGGATCCTTTCTTCGTCTTGATGCTGTGCCGCAACCTGGGACCCGATTATGTCGTATGGGACCGGGCCGCCTGCATCGACTACATCGCCGCCAGCCGATCCCGGGTGCGCGCGGTGCTGAAGCTGGCCGACGACGACCTGCGAGCGATCCGCACCATGACCGAAAGCGGCAGCAAGCACCTGCATCTGTTCCATGCCGACGTGGTAGATGCCGAAGACCTGCTGGTGGCGCGCATCGAGAAGCTGGTGTACGTGCGGCGGCGCAGAAGCAAGGCGGCGCACGTCCCATGAAACCTCATCCGGCGAAACCCCGCCTCCGCCCCTCGTTCCCACCTCGTCTACATCGGCTGGGGGAGCACGAGGGGGTCAGCCGAACCCCCTCGTTCCCGAACCCGCCGGATCCATGGCAAGCCTGATGTCGCCGTGGCCCTATCCGCGGGTGCTGGCGCATCGCGGCGGCGGGGCCTTTGCGCCCGAGAACACGATCGCCGCGATACGGACCGGACGCGAGCGCGGCTTTCGCGGCGTGGAATTCGACGTCACGCTCAGCGCGGACGACGAGCCGGTTCTGATGCACGATCCGACTCTGGATCGCACCACCGACGCGTCCGGCCCGGTCGCCGGGCGTTCCTGGGCCGAACTGGCGCGGCTGGATGCGGGCCGCTGGTTCTCGCCGGGCTTTGCCGGCGAGCCGATCCCGCGGCTGAGCGACGCGCTCGGCTACTGCCGATCCAACCAGGTCTGGGTCAACGCCGAGATCAAGCCGGCCCCCGGAGCGGAACAGCGAACCGGCGAGCGGGTGGCGCGGGCGATCGCGCGCGATTTCGCGGACCCGATGCAGCATGCGGTCGGACCGGACGGCCCGCCCGATCCGCGTCTTCCCTTGCTGTCGTCGTTTTCGCCAGAAGCGCTGGCCGCTGCACGCGACGCCGCTCCGTGGCTGCCGCGCGGCCTGCTGTGCAGGCGTATTCCCGCCAACTGGCGCGATCAGTTGCAACGCCTGCAATGCGTGGCCTTGCATTGCGATCACCGCACGCTGGACGCACTGGGTGCCGCCCAGGTTCGCGGTGCTGGATTCTGGCTGTTCTGCTACACGGTCAACGATCGGCAACGCGCAATCGAGCTGGCGCAGTGGGGCGTTGACGCGCTGTGCACCGATCGGCTGGACCTGATCGAACCCACGCTGCTCGATTCCTCGGATTCCCCGCTGCCTTGAGTTGAGACAGAGGTCGCCCGTAGTCCTGTCTACGTCACTTGCCGATCCGTTCGTCCTAACCTGACGACCCGATAACAACAATGGGTTTCAGGCTGATCGGACGCGCCGCTTGACCGATATCAAGGGCTGGATCGGCGTGCCGCCTACGCTTGATCGAGCCAGTCGGGAAAGCCAAGGCCGTGGGTGCGACCCGCGGCCGCGCCCAGGACCCGACGGCAAAATCGAAGGGCCCGCGCGTGACGCAAACGAAGGTTTCGGATCATTCTCGCTTCGGCCGCGAAGACGACGGCAGGGCTGATGTCTCCTGTGCACACTGTTCGGAGGCGCTCGCGGCGGTCCGGATTGTGCGGCGCGAGATCGCGGGCAGCCCGCAGTCGTTCTGCTGCCCCGGTTGCGCCTTCATCGCCGAACAGATCGCTCTGGCCCGTTCCCGTCTCGGCTGGTCGCCCGATGCAGAGCCGGCGCGGGAGCGTGCGGCAGCCGCGCGGCAGCCGGCACGCAGCCAGGTCGAGATTCGCGGGATGGTGTGCGGCGCCTGTGCGATTCTGATCGAGACCCGGCTGCGCGCGACGCTCGGTGTTGCGGTGGCCAACGTCGACTTCGTAGCGCGGCGGGCGACGGTCGTGTACGACCGCAACCGGGTCGGGCTGCCGGCGCTGCAGACCGTGGTCGAGCGTTGCGGCTATCGGGTCGTGACGCACGCAAAACCGGACGGCGAGCGGCGAGCGCAGCAGATCGAGGTGCTGCGCGTAGCGGTTGCCTGGCTGGCGATGATCCAGGTGATGATGCTGGCGGTGCCCGCCTACCTGGCACGCCCCGGCGAGATCGGTCCGGTGCTGGAGCAGCTGCTGCTCGTGGCCCAGGCGGTGCTGACGGTGCCGGTCGTGCTGTTTTGCGGGGCGCCGCTGTGGCGCGCGGCCTTCAGCCAGCTGCGCACGGGCCAGGTCGGGATGGACGTGCCGGTCGCTCTCGGGCTGGCTGCCGCGCTGGGCGCCAGCGCGTTCTCGCTGGCCGCAGGCGGCGGCGCGGTGTATTTCGATTCGATCACGATGTTGGTCGCACTGCTGCTGTCGGTCCGGTGGTGGCAGCAGCGGGCACTGACGCGGGCCTCCGCGCACATCGATGCGGCGGTCGCGCGGACCGTGGGCCAGGCGCAGCGATTGCGCAATCACCCCCGCTCGTCGGAGTTCGAGACGGTCGCCTCCGATCGGCTGTCGGTCCGTGACCGTGTGATCGTGCCGGCCGGTGCACTGGTGCCGGCCGACGGGCGGGTCCTGCAAGGCCACTCGGCTCTATCCCAGGCCTGGCTGACCGGCGAGTCGGCGCCGATCGAGGCCGAGCCGGGCATGCGCGTGCTGGCGGGCAGTCTGAACATGGACCAGCCGCTGGTGGTCGAGGTGCTCCGGTGCGGCGAGCACACCTCGCTGTCGGCGCTGCAGAGACTGATCGTCGAAGCCGCCAGCCAGCGTCCACGCCCGGTCGAGCTGGCCAACCGGGTCGCAGCGCGTTTCGTGCTGGTGCTGCTGGCGGCCAGCGTTGCGACCGCAGTCGGATGGGCGCTGATCGACGCCTCGGCCGCGCTGCGCAATGCGATTGCGGTCCTGATTGTGACCTGCCCGTGCGCCCTGTCGCTCGCCGCGCCGCTCGCGACCGCGGTGGCCCAGGCCGCGCTGGCCAGACGCGGCGTGCTGCTGGCGCGCCCCTGCGCGCTGGAAGAACTGGCGCGGGTCGACACGGTCGCGTTCGATAAAACCGGCACGCTGACCGAGGCCGAGCCGGTGGTCACCGGCATGCTGTCCGTGCGCGACCTGGACGATACCGACTGCCTGCGTATCGCGGCCAGCCTGGAATCGCGCTCCGCTCACCCGTTCGCGCGCGCGCTCTTTCGCGCGGCCCAGCAGGCGCACGTGGCGCCGGTTTCGGTGGCCAGCGTGACCGAAGTCGCCGGATCCGGCGTCGAAGGCCTGGTCGACGGCCGCCGCTACCGCTTCGGGAAGCCGGGATACGCACTTGCGCTGGCCGGCGACTCGAGCCCGCTGGTCGATATCGGACTGGCCCTGGCCTTGCAAGGCGCGCGGACCGGAACGGGGCTGATTCTGGCCGACCAGGACGGCCCGCTTGCGGTCGTGCGCTTCGGCGAGCAGATCCGGACCGACGCGGCCAGCGTGCTTGCGCAGCTGGCGCGCGCGGGCGCCGATCTGATGCTGGTGTCGGGCGACCGGCGCGCCGCCGTCGAGGCGGTCGCCTCGGCGCTGAACTGTCACGCGAACCTGAGGATCTACGCCGAGCAGTCGCCAGCCGGCAAGCAGGCACTGCTCGCCCGCTTGCAGAGCCGAGGTGGGCGCATCGCGATGATCGGAGACGGCATCAACGATGCGCCCGTGCTGGCGCAGGCCGATGCGTCGATTGCGCTCGCCTCGGGCTCCGATCTGGCGCAGGCCCGGGCCGATGTGATCTGTCTGCGCTCCAGCCTGGCCGACGTCGGGTTCGTATTCGAGCTGGCGCGCCGCACCACGCGCGCGGTGCGGACGAATCTGAGCTGGGCACTGGCCTACAGCGCAGCGATGGTCCCGCTGGCCGTGGCCGGGCTGGTTTCGCCGCTGATCGCAGCGGTCGGCATGGCGCTCAGTTCGGCGCTCGTGCTGGGGAACTCGCTGCGGTTGAATCCGCGCCGCTCGCACGAGGCGCTGCCGGACACCTCGCTGCCCGCCCTGTGGCACGACTGACGGCCATAGACCCGCTCTTCCTGCCGATTCCGCTGTCGCTGCCTCTGCGTCTGCTTTATTGAGTTCCGCAGTACCCGGTCCGCGCGGCGCCGGCCCGTGCGGCCAGTATCATTGGCCATTGGCTCATCGACCGACCGATCGACGCGACCGCGTCAGGGCGGTGCCGACATGAACAGCGCCGAGATCCGCGAACGCTTCCTGAAATTCTTCGAGTCCAACGGGCATACGATCGTGCGCGCGTCCTCGCTGGTGCCCGCCAACGACCCGACGCTGCTCTTTACGAATTCGGGCATGGTGCAGTTCAAGGACGTGTTCACCGGGCGCGAGACGCGCCCGTACCGGCGCGCCACCACTGCGCAGAAGTCGCTGCGGGCCGGCGGCAAGCACAACGATCTGGAAAACGTCGGCTATACGGCCCGGCATCACACCTTTTTCGAGATGCTGGGTAACTTCAGCTTCGGCGACTACTTCAAGCGCGAGGCGATCGGCTACGCGTGGCAGCTGCTGACCCGCGAATACCGGCTGCCGGCCGACAAGTTGTGGGTCACGGTGTACGTCGACGACGACGAGGCGTATTCGATCTGGACTCGCGAGATCGGCGTGCCGGCCTCGCGCTGCATACGGATCGGGGACCAGCCCGGCCAGCCGAAGTACACGTCGGACAACTTCTGGCAAATGGCCGACACCGGCCCCTGCGGCCCGTGCACCGAGATCTTCTATGACCACGGGCCGCAGGTTGCGGGCGGCCCGCCGGGCTCGCCCGATGCCGACGGCGACCGCTTCATCGAGATCTGGAACCTGGTGTTCATGCAGTTCGACCGCGACGGGGCCGGCCTGCTCACGCCGTTGCCTCGCCCCTGCGTCGACACCGGCATGGGCCTGGAACGGCTGGCGGCCGTTCTGCAGGGAGTGCACAGCAACTACGAAATCGACCTTTTCCAGCGGTTGATTGGCGCCGCCGCGCGCGAAACGGGCACGCGCGACCTGACCGAGAACTCGCTCAAAGTGATCGCCGACCACATTCGTGCCTGTGCGTTCCTGGTGGCCGACGGCGTGATTCCGGGCAACGAGGGCCGCGGCTACGTGCTGCGCCGCATCGTGCGCCGGGCGCTGCGGCACGGCTACAAGCTTGGCTGCCGCAAGCCGTTCTTTCACCGGCTGGCCGCCGACGTGGCGCAGGAAATGGGGGCGGCCTATCCGGAGCTGGTCGAAGGGCTGGCGCGCATCGAAGCGGTGCTGCTGCAGGAGGAGCAGCGCTTTGGCGAAACGCTGGAGAACGGCATGAAGATCCTGGAAGCGGCGCTCGGGCAGCTGCGCAGCGGCGACGCGCGGATGCTCGACGGCGAAACCGTGTTCGTGTTGTACGACACGCACGGCTTTCCGGTCGACCTGACCGCCGACATCGCGCGCGAGCGCGGCTTCACGGTCGACATGGCCGGCTTCGAGCGGGCGATGGAGCGCCAGCGGGAGCAGGCGCGTGCGGAAGGCCGCTTCCGGATGAGCGCCGGGCTCGAGTACGACGGCGATCGCACGCGCTTCGTCGGCTACGAGCGGCTGCGCGCCGAGGCGCGCGTGGTGGCGCTGTACGCCGACGGCGTCGCGGTCCCGAGCCTGCGCGCGGGCCAGGCAGGGGTGGTGGTGCTGGACACGACGCCGTTTTACGCCGAGGGCGGCGGCCAGGTCGGCGACCGCGGCGAGCTCGTCGGTGCCCACGGCACGTTCCGGGTCGACGACACGCAGAGGATCCAGGCCGACGTATTCGGTCACCACGGCACGCTGGCGACCGGGACGCTGCGCGTGGGCGACACGGTGGAGGCGCGGGTCGACGGGGGCTTGCGCGCGCGCACGATGCTGAACCATTCGGCCACGCACCTGATGCACGCGGCGCTGCGCGCGGTGCTGGGCAACCACGTCCAGCAGAGGGGCTCGCGGGTGGACGCGGAGCGTACCCGTTTCGACTTTTCGCACGACAGGCCGATGGACCCGGACGAGGTGCGGCGCGTGGAGGCAATCGTCAATCGGGCGATCCGCGCCAACGCGTCGGTCAGCGCGAATGTGATGAAGTTCGACGACGCGATCCGTTCAGGCGCACTGGCGTTTTTCGGCGACAAGTACGGCGACGAGGTCCGCGTGATCGCGATGGGTTCCGACGGCGAGAACTTCTCCACTGAGCTGTGCGGCGGCACACATGTGCGTCGCACGGGCGATATCGGATTTTTCAAGGTCGTCGCGGAAAGCGGAATCGCCTCCGGCGTGCGCCGGATCGAGGCCGTGACCGGCGCGGGCGCGCTCGAGTACGTGCAGTGGCTCGATGCCCAGCTCGCCTCGATCGCCGCGGCGGTACGCAGCCCGGTGGCCGAGGCGAACGACCGCATCGTCCAGATTCTGGAGGACGTGAAGGCACGGGACAAGGAAATCGCCCGGCTGAAGAGCCGGCTTGCCGCCGGCCAGGGAGACGACCTGGCGGCGCGCGCGGTCGAGGTAAAGTCCGGCGTGAAGGTGCTGGCCGCGACGCTGGACGGAGCCGACGCGCGTACGCTGCGCGAGACGCTCGATCAGCTGAAGAACAAGCTGAAAAGCGCGGCGATCGTGCTGGCCAGCGTCGAGGACGGCAAGGTGCAGATCGCCGCCGGGGTCACGCAGGATGCAGTGGGCCGGATCAAGGCGGGGGAACTGGCGAACTTCGTCGCTTCCCAGGTCGGGGGCAAAGGCGGTGGTCGGCCCGACATGGCGATGGCCGGCGGCAACGATCCGGCGGCTCTGCCCTCGGCGCTCAGCAGGGTGCAGGCCTGGGTGGCCGAGCGTTTGTAAGGAGCAGCAGATGAATGCGGATACGCCGGGAATGATCGTCGAAGAGTACGACCGCGAAGTCGACGCGCGGGGCCTGGCCTGCCCGCTGCCAATCCTGCGGGCGAAAAAGGCGCTCGCGGAGATGCAAAGCGGCCAGATCCTGAAGATCGTCTGCACCGACCGCGGCTCGGTCCGCGATTTCCAGGCCTTCTCGAAACAGACCGGCAACGACCTGCTGCGTCAGCTGACGGTCGGCGCCGAGTTCGTCCATTTCCTGCGGCGGCGCTAACTGACATCCTAAGTCTCCCCACTCCAGCTTGAGAGGGCAGGAAGTGAAGGCGTCTTTCTCCCCTCTCCCGCGCGCGGGAGAGGGGCGGGGGTGAGGGTCTTGAAACGCTGGTTCTGGTTGTCTTTGCTGCTTGTGCTCGCCATCGTCGCGCTGTACGTGGTCGTCGAGATGAACTGGAGCTACTCGACCGGGGAGCGTGCCGGCTGGATCCAGAAATTCAGCCGCAAGGGCTGGCTGTGCAAGACCTGGGAAGGCGAGATGGCGATGGTGACGATGCCCGGCACCGTACCCGAGAAGTTCGCCTTCACCGTTCGGGACGAGCACTTAGTGGCGCAGATCAACCAGACGATGGGCCGGCGCGTTGCGCTCACCTACGAGCAGAAAAAGGGCCTCCCGACGAGTTGCTTCGGCGACACCGAATACTGGGTCACCGGCGTGCGCGAGCTGTCGGACGTGCCGCCGGTGCCGGGCGCCGTTCCGGCTCCGTCGCCCGCCCCGTCGCCCGCCCCCGCTCCGTCGGCGGCACCCGCTCCGGCTCCCGCCCCGCCCGGTAAGTAGGCCGCTGCTCCGCGCGCTTCGCGACGCGTCACCGCTCGATCCGCGTGATGCTCTTCTGCATTGGCATGAACTCCGCCCTGGTGTGAGATGGAGCCTCGATAAAGCCGAGCTTCGAGTAAAGGCGAATCGCCGCGGCATTGTCGCGATAGACAAACAGTCTCACGGACTCCGCTTCAGGGAGCGATTCGGCACGCGCAATCAGAAGCCGGCACAGCGTCGCGCCAAGGCCACTGCCGCGACGGCTCGGAGCGACGATGAGCCGGCCCAGACGGAAGCTGGTGCGATCCTGCCGGATCAGCTGTCCGAAGCCGACCGCTTCGGCCGACTCCACGGATTCCGCGATCAGCGAAAAGGACGCGCTGATTTCGCCCGGAACGATCGCAGGGGCGCTCGCGATCAGCCCGGGCAGTTCAGCGCCGGAGAAGGGAAACGGGATGTGCGGCCCGCCCCAGCGGACGCATTGCGCAGCGTCCTGGATCCACGAGGCGATCGCATCGTAGTCGGCCGGCCCGGGTGATCGGAGCACATGCGTCATGCGCGCAACTGTATTCGAGCTCGCCGTCGGCGGCGAGTGCGACGACGCACGGCCCGGCCACCGGCCCTACGCGGGTCCGAACCGACGCGCCAGGCGTGCGACCAGAATTCGTATCACCTCCGGATTGTGCGGCATCGTCACGTGCGGGCCGCTCACTTCGATATTGTCGCCAGAGGAGCTTCCCGCGTCGCAGCAGTGTGCCCAGCGGACGATACCGTCGTCGCGCGAATAGATGCAGGTCGACGGCACCGGCGGCGGTGCGCCGATCTCGGCCGACAGCGCGCGCAGATCGACGGCGGGCCAGAACCCCAGAAACGGTTCGAGCGGTACCCATACGCTGCTCGCCGGCTGGTGGATCGGGCTGCACACGGTGATGACCTGGCGGACCCGCGCCGGAAAGCGGGCGCTCAGCAAGCGAGCAAACAGCCCTCCCATGCTGAACCCGACCAGGCTGACCGCCCCATGCCGCGCGGACAGCTCCGCGAGTCGTTCGGTGATTCCGACCAGCACCCGCGCAGTCGGACCCATGTTGACGCCGAGACTCCAGCCGTAGGCGGCGTACCCGAGCCCGGTGATGAACGCCCTCAGCTTCACGGTCTGGCGGTCGCTTCGAAGGCTTGCCGGCAGGACCAGTACCGCGTGTCCATCGCCTCGCGCGAAGCCGCCCAGAGTCCCGGAGTCGAAAACCGGAAAGGGCGACGGACACGCCAGTGCAAGGTACTCCGCCAGCAGGCGGCTGAAGCGCAGCTGACCACGCGCCGACGCATCAGAGCGCTCGGAAAAGCCCGGACCCGTCTTGTTGGGCGTTGCCATCCGGCTATCGAGCGGCGACCAGTCTGATCCCGATCGCCTTGATCCGGTTTTGCCCGATCAGCGAGGTTTCCAGATCCAGGATCTTCGAAGCGATCTCGTAGCCGGTTGGGCTATTGGGCAGGTCACGACAGAAGTATCGAAACAGGTAGCAGCAATCCGCTCGTCCCACGCTGGGAAAGAGGGCCGCGACCGCGGCCGTCATCTGCTGCCCCGTGTGCAAGGGTTCCTGAGCGTGCTCCTCGCGCCAGTGCTCGAGCGGCTCCCGCTCGCCCAGTCCGGGGAAATCGTTCGGCTGCGCCATTGCGGCCAGCCGGAGCGTCTCCGACAGGCTGTACAGCCACCGCGCGGTGTCGTGATCCATCGCCTCGTGGTCGAATTCGTCCGCCAGCAGCACACCCCCCGGCTTGAGCAGTTCGAAAGCGCGGCCGACAGCGGTTTCCAGCGGGTGGATGTGGTGAAGGGAGCGTGCAAACAGGACGGCATCGAACGATTCGGACGCTGGAAAGTCGACGAAGTCGCAGCGTTGCGCCGCAACCCCTCGATCCCGCGCTTGGCGCACCGCCTCCTCCGATACGTCGAGCGCGAGCAGCTGATGCCGATCCTGTTGAAGCCTTTGGGCAAGCTCGCCCTTGCCGCAGCCGACCTCCAGGATCCGGCTGTGCGGCCGCAGGTTGCCGCGTACGAAGTCGTACGTCCTGCGCAGGGCGATTTCGGTAGGATCCATGCCCGCATAGTATTACCGCCGTTCCGTCCCGCCGTAGCGGCAGGGGCGGACCAACCTGGAGGCTGAACCATGAGTGTGAACCGAGGAACGGACCGCGGCTGGCGACATCTGGCTGCGCTGACGGCACTTGCTTTCTGTGTCGATTGTGCGATCGCGGCCGACGGTCTGACCGCGGTGCGCAGTCCCTACGGCGCGCCCGAGACGATGGACCGCTTCGAAAAGATCGCGCGCGACAGCGGGATGAACATCTTTGCGCGGATCGATCATGCGGCCGGAGCGGCCAAGGTCGGCCTATCGCTGCGGCCGACGCAGGTGCTCGTTTTCGGCAATCCAAAAGGCGGAACGCCCTTCATTGAATGCAGCCAGACCGTCGGCATCGACTTGCCGCTGAAGGTCCTGGTCTGGGAGGACGCAACGGGCCACGTCTGGATCGGTTACAACGATCCGGCCTGGATCGGCCATCGCCATGGGGCGGACAACTGCCCCGCGATTGGCGCGATATCAAAAGCCCTGGCCAACCTGGTCGACAAGACGATTGCGCCGGCGGGCGCGTACTGACGCTCCAGCCCGGACGCTCATCGCGGGCGCCCGAGAGGCGAGCGTGACGCACTATCGCGTCCGCTGAAACACGAACGCGTTGTCGGCCTGCGGCATTCCGATGGCCCGGTAGAAGTCGAGGGCACCGGGCGCGGACAGCAGGATGCACGCCGCCTGCGGCCCGGCCGCGCGGCGCGTCTCCTCGATCAAGCGCCTGCCGATGCCCGAGCGCTGACAGCTTCGGTCGACCGCCAGGTCCGACAGGTAGCAGCAGAATCCGAAATCCGTCAGCGCTCGCGACACTCCCACCAGCCGGCCGTCGACCCGAGCCGTGACAATCAGGTTCGAGTGCGCGAGCATCCGTTCGATTCGATCGCGGTCGTCCACCGGGCGGCGTTCGGACAGGCCGGAGCGCTGCAGAACGTCGATGAATTCCGCCGCCGTCAGAGCCTGTTCGCGTGCGTACACGACCGGGATCATGAAGTGCTCGCGCGCCGCGGGTCGTTTCGAATTCTTCAGCGGCCGGAAAGCCGCTCGAGCTGGTCGTTCAGCTTGGACAGCGTCGATCGGAATTCGTCCAGCCGGCGGCGCTCCTGCTCGACCACCGGCGCGGGCGCACGCTCGACGAACGATCCGTTGGCCAGTTTGCCTTCGCTCTTGCCCACCTCGCCCTTCACGCGGGCGATTTCCTTGCCCAGGCGCTCGCGTTCGGCGGCGATGTCGACCTCGACTTTCAGCATCAGCCGGTACTCGCCGACCACGGCCACCGGCGCAGCGCCCGCACCCGCTGAGCCGGCCAGTGCGTCGACCCGCTCGACCGCGGACAGCCGGGCCAGTGCCATCAGGTAGGGGACGAGCGCCTCGCCCCGCGCGTCGCGCGGAGTCAGCGCCAGCGGCACGCGGGCGGCCGGCGACAGGTTCATTTCACCGCGCAGGTTGCGGCAGGCGTCGACGATGCGCTTCAGCAGTGCCATCTCCGCATCGGCCTGCGGGTCGATCCGGGCCGGATCCGGCTGTGGGTACGGCTGCACCATCACCGAAGCCTCCTCCGACTCGCCCCGCAGCGCGGCCAGAACCGACACGCGCTGCCACAGCTCCTCGGTGATGAACGGCGTGATCGGGTGCAGCAGTCGCAGCGCCGCTTCCAGCACCTCCAGCAGCGTGCGGCGCGTACCGCGCTGCTGCGCCGGGCTGCCGGTGGCCAGCTGGACCTTGGCCAGCTCCACGTACCAGTCGCAGTACTCGTCCCACACGAACCGGTACAGCGCGTTGGCCACGTTGTCGAGCCGATAATCGCTGAAGCCCCGCTTGACCTCGGCCTGCGTGCGCTGCAACTCGCCCACGATCCAGCGGTCCACCAACGACAATTCGAGCTCGCCGCTGCCGAACCCGCAATCGTGCTGCTCGGTGTTCATCAGCACGAACCGGGTCGCGTTCCACAGCTTGTTGCAGAAGTTGCGATAGCCCTCGCAGCGCTTGAAGTCGAAATTGACCTCGCGGCCGAG
The DNA here is from genome assembly GCA_005882215.1 of Betaproteobacteria bacterium. Taxonomy (GTDB): domain Bacteria; phylum Pseudomonadota; class Gammaproteobacteria; order Burkholderiales; family Burkholderiaceae_F; genus VBCK01. The sequence goes on from VBCK01000121.1 coordinate 25,399, forward strand.
CGTGGCGTACGCGGCCATCGTGAAGCGCAGCGCGTCGGCGCCGTAGGCCGGTATCCCTTCCGGAAACTCCCTGCGCAGCCTGGCCTCGACCTTGGGCGCGTCCTGCGGCCGGCGCAGCCCGGTCGTGTTCTTCTTGATCAGGCCGTCCAGCGAGATTCCGTCCAGCAGGTCCACCGGGTCGATCGTGTTGCCCTCGGACTTGCTCATCTTGCGGCCTTCGGCGTCGCGCACGATGCCGTGGATGTAGACGTCGCGAAACGGCACCCGGCCGGTGAAGTGCCGCGTCATGAAAATCATCCGCGCGACCCAGAAGAACAGGATCTCGTGGCCGGTCACCAGCACGGAGGAGGGCAGGTACAGCTCGTAGGCCTCGCGGTCGGCGCCAGTGGGCTGAGGCCATCCGAGCGTGGAAAACGGCACCAGAGCCGACGAGTACCAGGTGTCGAGCACGTCGGGGTCGCGATGCAGCCCCTGGCCGCCGGCGAGAAGGCGCGCCTCGGCTTCCGAGCGGGCCACGAACACGCGCCCCTGCTCGTCGTACCAGGCGGGAATCTGGTGACCCCACCACAGCTGCCGCGAGATGCACCAGTCCTGGATGTTGTCCAGCCAATGCCGGTACACGAGGCGCCACTGGTCCGGGAAGATGCGCACCGCCCCGCTGTCGACCGCCTCCAGCGCGATCTGCGCCAGCGACTTGCCCGCGTTGGGGCCTTGCGGGCAGGGCTGCTTCATCGCGACGTACCACTGTTCGGACAGCATCGGCTCGATCACGGCTCCGGTGCGGCCACCGCGCGGCACGACCATCCGGTGCGCCCGCTCCGCCATCAGAAGTCCGGCGGCCCGCAGATCCCGCAACACGGCCTCGCGCGCCGCGTAGCGGTCCAGTCCCCGGTACTTGGCCGGGGCGTTCTCGTTGATCGAGGCGGTCGGGGTCAGGATCGACAGCGGCGTCAGGCCATGGCGCTGCGCGATCGCAAAATCGTTGAAGTCGTGCGCCGGCGTGATCTTCACGCAGCCAGTGCCGAACTGCGGGTCCACGTAGGAGTCCGCGATCACCGGGATCGTGCGGCCGGTGAGCGGCAGCACCACCTGCGTGCCGATTTTCGCCCGGAAGCGCGGATCGTCCGGGTTGACCGCGACCGCGACGTCTCCGAGCATCGTCTCGGGGCGGGTCGTCGCGACCACCACTGCCTCGCTGCCGTCGGCGCCCGGGTAGCGGATCTCCCAGATCCGGCCTTCTTCTTCCTCGTTTTCCACTTCCAGGTCCGACACCGCGGTCTGCAGCGCCGGATCCCAGTTGACCAGGCGCTGGCCGCGGTAGATCAGACCCTGCTCGTACAAGCGCACGAAGGTCTCGACCACGACGCGCGACAGCCGTTCGTCCATCGTGAAATAGGTGCGGTCCCAGTCGCACGAGTCGCCGAGCCGCTTCATCTGCTCGAGGATCGTGTCCCCTGAATACGTCTTCCAATGCCACACCCGCTCGACGAACTCCTCGCGCGACATCTTGCTGCGCGCGAGGCCCTGCTGCTCGAGTTGCCGCTCCACCACGATCTGCGTGGCGATGCCGGCGTGGTCGGTTCCAGGCAGCCAGAGCGTGTTGTAGCCCTGCATCCGGTGATGGCGGGTCAGCGCGTCCATGATGGTCTGGTTGAACGCGTGCCCCATGTGCAGGATGCCGGTCACGTTCGGCGGCGGCAGCTGGATGCCGAACGCCGGCCGGCCGGGCGCGAGGCCAGCACGGAAATAGCCGCGCGCCTGCCACACCGGATACCAGGCGCGCTCGACGGCCGCCGGCTCGAAGCTCTTGGGCAACACGGCGATGCGCTCGGCGTCCCTGGACGTCATCTGCGCGACGGCTGTCCCGCTCAGCGTTTGTGGGTGCGCAGCCGGGCGAGCTCGGCGCGCACCGCCTGGTCGACGATGTCGCGCAACGAGGCGGCCACCGCCAGCCGTGTTTCGGCCACGAGTTCTTCCATCAGCCGATCGATCGCGCCGCTCATTCGGCTGCGGACGATCGTGTCGATCTGCTGCGGCAACGCGTCCGCGATCGCCTGCAGGATCGACGCGCGCAGCTCCAGTTCGATCCGCGTCCAGTGCTGCGTGGTGGAACTTTCGGCCGGCGCGGCCGCCCGGGCGGGGGGCGCAGTCGCCGGAGCCGGCGCGGGTCGGGCCGCGGCGGGAGCCGGAGCCGGGGCGGGTCGGGCCGCGGCGGGAGCCGGAACCGGAGCGGGTCGGGCCGCGGCCGGAGCTGCCGCCTTCGCCGGCGCCGGCGCTGCCTTGGGCGGAAAGTTCGACGGCAGCGAGGTGTCCAGTGGCAGCGGCGCGCCGCCCGGTCGCGCCTTCGGCTCCTGGGGCAGCGTGGTGTCAAACTCCAGCGGAGGCAGCGTCAGTCGCTCGGTGAGCACCGGGATCGACGTGTCGTCCGGCGGATCCGAGTCCTTGGCCGAAGCGCTCATGGGGAGGCGATCTGGTGCGAGCAGGGCGCGAAGCCGCTGTCCCGATAGGCCTTGAAGCGGACACGCGCGCGCGCGCGGTCCTCTTCTTCGTTGGAGACGATTTCGATGACTCGCTCGAAGCGCCCGAACCAGACCCCGAAATCCGGGACCGCTTCGTCGTCCAGCAGCAGCAGCACATCGCGGTCGCGATCGCTGAGCGCCGTCATCGACAGCCAAACGGGAGTGCGATCGGCCAGCTCGGAGTCGGCATACGCGTGCGGGAGGAAGTCGAGCGCCGAGAAGGTCCACAGCGCCGAGTCGAGCCGCGCCAGCCGCTGCGCGTCGCGGCTGAACACCAGCACCGTGCGATGATTTCCGAGCGCCTTGCGCACGACGCGGCACGCATGGATCAGCGGGTGGTCGACGTTGAAGTGAAAGTCGATCACGACGCGCGGCGATCCCCCTTCAGCCGCCTGTGCGACAGGGGCGCCCATGAGTCTCCCCTGTCCCGCTTGCGGGAGAGGGGCGGGGGTGAGGGTCGCTTGTTCTGTCCCGTCGATCATGCCTGAAACCGCCGGCAACGTCGCTCAGGCTGGATTATGGTCCAGCCGTGGTAGCGCGGGCGATGCGGTTTAGGCGCCGGCGCGCGCCAGCAGGAAGTGGGTGAGCAGGGGCACCGGCCGCCCGGTCGCGCCCTTGGCGCCGCCTCCGCGAAAGGCCGTTCCGGCCACGTCCAGGTGAGCCCAGCGCATGCCCTTGGTGAAGCGCGCCAGGAAGCAGGCCGCCACGATCGATCCGGCGTTGCCCCGGATCCCGATATTGGCCATGTCCGCGAAGTTCGATTTGAGCTGGTCCTGATAGTCGTCGTCCACCGGCATCCGCCAGGCCCGATCCGAAGCGCGGCTGGCCGCTTCCATCAGCTCGGCGGCCAGCTCGTCGTCGGGACTGAAAAGGCCCGAATGCACGTTGCCCAGCGAGACGATTATCGCGCCGGTCAGGGTCGCGATGTCGACCACGGCCGACGGCTTGAAGCGCTGCACGTAGGTGAGTGCGTCGCACAGGATCAGGCGGCCCTCGGCATCGGTGTTCAGCACCTCGACCGTTTGCCCCGACATCGATGTGACGATGTCGCCCGGCTTGGTCGCGCGGCCCGACGGCATGTTCTCGCAGGTGGGGATTACGCCGAGCACGTTCACCTTGAGCTTCAGCTCGGCCGCCGCGCGCAGCGCGCCCAGCACTGAAGCGGCTCCGCACATGTCGAACTTCATTTCGTCCATCTCGGCAGCCGGCTTGATCGAGATGCCGCCCGTGTCGAACGTGATCCCCTTGCCGACCAGCGCGATCGGATCGGTGAAGCGGCCGCGGCTGGCGCCCTGGTATTTGGCGACGATCAGGCGCGGCGGCTGGTCCGAGCCCTTCGTGACCGACAGGAAGGCGCCCATCCGGAGCGCCTCGATCTGCCTGCGATCGAGCACCTGCACGCCGATACCCCAGTCCCTTTGCAACTTGCGGGCTTGCTGGCCCAGGTAGTCGGGCGTGCAGATATTGGCCGGCAGATTGCCGAGCCGCTTGGCCAGATCGGCGCCGTTGGCGATTGCGCGCCCCTCCGCTAGCCCCTTGTCGACCGCTGCGTCGCGCTTGTCCAGCAACAGGTGGATTCGTGCCAGGCGCGTCGCGTTGTCCTCCTTCTTGGTCTTGAGCTCGTCGGAGCGGAAGGGCACCTCGCGCGCTGCCACCACCAGCGCCGAGGCATGCCAGCGCGGATCGCGCCCCTTGACTCGCCATTCGGAGGCGGCGATCGCGAGCGAGGCGCTGCCCGACCCCGCGTTCCTGACCGCGGTGCGCACCGCGTCGGCGTACGCCCGGTCGCCGAACTCGTCCGGCTTGCCCAGTCCGACCAGCAGCACGCGCGAGCTGGCCACGCCCGGGACTGCTCTGAGCAGAAGCGAGGTGCCGCGGGCGCCGCTGATGTCGCCGCTGGCCAGCGCAGCGCGCAGCGCGCCGCGCGTGATGCCGTCGATCCGGCGCGCCGATGGGGTCAGCCCACCCTCGTCGAAAACGCCGACCGCCACGCAGTCGGCCTTGAACGTCTCGGGCAACGCGATCTTCGTGTTAAATTCCATAAGGTTTGGCGTCCCGCTGGCGGCAACGAAGGGTGAGACCGGAGTCGAGCCTATCGAGAGCCGCGCAGTATAGCGGCCGTGCCCCCCGATGATCTTCCGGCGTGCGATCGCACGCGAACTCGCCAGCACCGCGGGCGCGGTCTTCACCGTCCTGTTCTGCATCCTGTTTTCGGTCGGGCTGGTGCGCATCCTGGGCGAGGCGGCCAACGGCGAGATCGACAGCGGCGCGGTCGCCTCCCTGCTGGCGTTGTCGGCGCTGACCAACCTGCCGGTGGTGCTGACGCTGACGGTGTTCGTGTCGGTGCTGATGGCGATGTCGCGCGCCTTCCGCGATTCGGAAATGGTCGTCTGGTTCGCCTCCGGCCGCAGCCTGCTGGCGTGGGTGCGGCCGGTGATGCGCTTCGCGCTGCCGCCCGTGCTGCTGATCGCGCTGTTGACGTTCGGGGTCGCTCCATGGGCCAACCGCCAGATCGCGGAAAGCCGCTCGCGCTTCGAGCAGCGCGACGACCTGAAGAAAGTGATGCCCGGGCGATTCGCCGAGTCCAGCTCGGCCGACCGTGTTTTCTTCGTCGAGTCGGTCGACCTGGACGGCGCGCGCGTGCGCAGCGTATTCGTCGACCACCGCGCGCCCGGCCAGGAAAGCGTGATCGCCGCGGCCGAAGGCGAGGTCGAGGTCCGGACCGATGCCTCGCGCGTGCTGACGCTCAGGCAGGGGCGGCGCTACGAGGGAGTGCCCGGCGCACCCGGGTTCCGGGTGATGGAGTTCGGGCGCTATTCGGTCCCGCTCGACCAGCCCGTGCAGAGCAGCTTGTCGCCGTCCACGGCGCGCGCGCTGCCGACGCTGGACCTGCTGATCGAGCCGACCCCGCTGCACCGTGGCGAGCTGCTGTGGCGGCTGGGCCTGCCGATCGTGGCGATCATGCTGGCGCTGCTGGCGGTGCCGCTGGCGTTCGTCAATCCGCGTGTCGGCCGCTCCGCCAATCTGATCGTCGCGGTGTTGCTGTTCGTGGTGTACCTGGACGGAATCCAGATCACGCAGGCCTGGGTCCAGCAGAGCCGGATGGGATTCGCGGCGGCCGCCTGGCTGACGCACCTGGTCGCCTTCCTGCTGGTGGTCTTGCTGTTTGTGAGGCGCGTGTATCTGCAACGATGGCTGCCGCGCTGGATCGACCCCCGCGCGTGGAAGGCGGCCACCGTGGCATCCAGCAAGGCTGCGCGCGGTTCATGAACACGCTCAGACGCTATGTTTGGCGCGAGGTCGCTGCCTCGACCGGTTTCGTGCTGCTGGCGCTGGTGGCCCTGTTCGCGATGTTCGATCTGATCAAGGAGTTCGACGACGTCGGTCACGCCGGGTATCGGCCTGCCCACGCGCTGGCGTTCGTGGCGCTGTTGATGCCCTCGCGCACCTACGAACTGATGCCGATCGCGGCGCTGATCGGCACGATCTACGCGCTGTCCAAGCTGGCGGCCAACTCCGAGTTCACGATCATGCGGGTGGCGGGCCTGACCACGCAGCGGCTGGCCATCACGATCGTGCAGATCGGGGCCGGCTTCGTCGTGCTCACTTACCTGTTCGGCGAGGCGGTTGCGCCCTCGGCCGAGGACCTGGCGCGGCGGCTGAAGCTGCGCGCGTCCGGCTCGGCACTGGCGCAGGAATTCCGCTCGGGCGTCTGGGTTCGCGACGCGATCGCCGATGGCGGCGACGGTGAGCCACGGCTGCGTTTCGTGAACGTCAACCACGTGAACACGGACACCTCCGTCGACCATTGGCGCATCTACGAATTCGACCCGCAGATGCGCCTGCGCTCGGTCAGCACCGCCGCCAGCGGGCGTTACGTGCGTGGCAAGGGCTGGAATCTGTCGGATGTGGTCGAGACCTCGATTCCGGCCCTGGTGGCCAACGACGTCTCTCCGACCTCGCAGCATACCGAGGTGATACGGCAGCCGGAACGGCTGTGGCGCTCGGGGTTGACGCCGGAGATCTTCGGCGCGCTGCTGCTGCAGCCGGAGCGGATGGGGGCTCTGAACCTGTCGCGCTACATCCGCCACCTGGTCGAGAACCGGCAGCGCACCGACCGCTTCGAGATCGCCTTCTGGAACAAGATGTTCTACCCGCTGGCGATCCTGGTGATGATGACGCTCGCGCTGCCGTTTGCCTACCTGCACGTGCGCAGCGGCACGACGAGCTTGAAGGTGTTCTCCGGCATCATGATCGGGGTGGTCTTTTACGCGATGAACAAGCTGTTCTCGCACCTGGGTCTGCTGAACACCTGGCCGCCGATCGTGGTCGCCGCGCTGCCCGGCCTGCTGGTGCTGTCGGTCGCACTGGGCGCGCTGTACTGGGTCGAGCGCCGCTGATTCGAGGGCGCTCGGCTGGCCCCCTCCATCTGCCTGCGATCAGCCGTTCACATCAGGAACGCCCCGCCCCCGGGCCGCGCGCGCCCGCAATGAATCGGAGGATCAGATCGGTCAGCTCGCGAGGCCTGTCCAATGTGAGGAAATGGCCGCCCTTGCCGACCGTCGTCATCTCCACCCCGGGGATCAGCGAGCGCTCCTGCTCGCGCATCGCGACCGGCGCCCAGTCCTGATCGCCGTACACGAGCAGGGTCGGAATCCTGATGCGCGGGTATTCGTTTCGCGCCCTGGGCCAGAGCGCCTCATGGGACAGCAGGCGCAGGAAGCCCTGGTAGTGGCCGGGCCGCGCGCCGACGTCGTAGAGCTCTCTTTTGAGCTGCGGCGGCAGCGCATCGGCGGATGCGACCCCGCCCTCCATGATCAGGTCGGAGACCAGGCGGTTGCGCAGCCGCATCAGCGTCGCCCCCAGGATCGGCACTCCGGCCGGACCCAGAATCAGGCGGGCCATCAGCGAGCTCTTGCGAATGCCGCCGCTCGGCCAGTAGTCGTACGGGTTGATCGCGATCACCCGCTCGATGCGCGGGTTGCCGCGCGCGGCCATCACGAGAGCGATGGTGCCGCCGATCGAGATGCCGATCACGGAAGCCTGGTCGATGCGGAGCGCATCGAGGAACGCGGCAGTCCACTGGTAGAAATCCTCCGGCGCGTAATCGCTGGGCGCAATATCGGACCAGCCGTGACCGGGGTAGTCGTAGGCGTAGACCGTGAAATGCCTGGCCAGCTCGGGGATGACCTTCTGGAAGATATCGAGCTGCGTGCGCAGCGTGTGCAGCAGCACGACGTTGGGTCCCGAGCCGGTCTTGATGTACCGCACCTGGATACCGCGCACTTCCGCAGTCTGGATCGGTATGCCAGGGTCCCACGGCAGCTGGTCGGGACGTCTCGGGCGCGGGCGCAACGCCTCCACGACATAGGAGACGAGCACCAGCGCAACCAGGCAAATGACTGCAATTACCGCGATCGCGCTGATATGCATGTCCGTACCGCCGGGCCGGCCGCCGAGGCGAAACCCGGATTGTTGCCGATATCACGAGATGTTCAAGAACATCTGTTGCTCGCCTGTTATAAAGCCCGTCTTCCGTCGGACGATCACGACAGGCACAGGACTTGCCCGCTTGCGCGAGCTCAGGCGCCGTCGTACGGCTGATCCGTGACCGCTCCCACGCTCGCGCTGGACACCAGCCGCGCGAACTTGGCCAGCACGCCGCGCGTGGCGCGCGGCGCAGGCCGCGACCAGGCGGCGCGACGGCGCGCCAGATCGGCCTCGGCCACGTTCAGCTGCAGCAGCAGGCGGTCGGCGTCGATCGTGATCGAGTCGCCTTCCTGCACCAGCGCGATCAGCCCGCCCACGTACGCCTCGGGCGCGACGTGACCGACCACCATGCCCCAGGTTCCGCCCGAAAAGCGCCCGTCGGTGATCAGCCCCACGCTGTCGCCCAGCCCTTTGCCGATCAGGGCCGACGTGGGCGAGAGCATCTCCCGCATGCCGGGGCCTCCCTTCGGCCCCTCGTAGCGGATCACGATCACGTCGCCGGCGCGGATCCGGTCGTCCAGGATCGCCTGCATCGCAGCGTCCTCCGAATCGAACACGCGCGCTGGTCCCGTGATGGCCGTCTTCTTCAACCCGGTGATCTTTGCCACGCACCCTTCGGGCGACAGGTTCCCCTTCAGGATGGCCAGGTGGCCCTGGCGATACAGCGGATCGCTGAACGGCCGGATCACGTCCTGGTCGGAGCGCGGCTGCGCCGGCACCTTTTCGAGCTCCTGCTCGATCGTGCGGCCCGTGATCGTCATGCACCGGCCGTGCAGCAGGCCGTTGGCGAGCAGGATCTTGAGCACCTGCGGAACGCCGCCGGCGCGGTGCAGGTCGGTCGCGACGTAGCGCCCCGACGGCTTCAGGTCGCACAGCACCGGCACGCGGCGGCGGATCCGCTCGAAGTCGTCGATGGTCAATGCTACCCGCGCTGCCTGCGCGATGGCCAGATAGTGCAGCACCGCGTTGGTCGAGCCACCCACCGCCATCACCAGGCTGATGGCGTTCTCGATCGACTCGCGCGTGATGATGTCAAGCGGCTTCAGGTTCTGCTCCACGGCCCGCATCAGCACGCGGGCCGATTCGGTGGTGCTGTCGAGTTTGTCGCCGTCCGGGTTGGCCATGGTCGACGAATACAGCAGGCTCATGCCGAGCGCCTCGAACGAGGAGCTCATCGTGTTGGCCGTGTACATGCCCCCGCAGGACCCCGAGCCCGGAATACAGCGCTTCTCGATCTGCTTGAAGTCCTCTTCGCTCATCCGGCCCGCGGTGAACTCGCCCACCGCCTCGAAGGCCGACACGATCGTCAGGTCCTTGTCCTTGTAGCGGCCCGGCTTCACCGTGCCGCCGTACACGAAGACCGCGGGGACGTTGCAGCGCGCGATCGCCATCATCGCGCCGGGCATGTTCTTGTCGCAGCCGCCGATCGCGACCAGGCCGTCCATCCACTGGCCGTTCACGCAGGTCTCGATCGCGTCGGCGATCACTTCGCGCGACACCAGCGAGTACTTCATCCCCTCGGTGCCCATCCCGATGCCGTCCGAGACGGTCGGGACCCCGAAGATCTGCGAGTTGGCCTCGCGGCGCGCGATTTCCTCCAGCGCGGCGTCGGCCAGCCGCTGCAGCCCGGAGTTGCACGGCGTGATCGTCGAGTGCGCGTTGGCAACCCCGATCATCGGTCGGTCGAAATCCTGCTCGCGGTAACCCATCGCGTAATACATCGCGCGATTGGCCGAGCGGGCCACACCCTGGGTGACGTTCCTGGAGCGTTCGTTGTGGGGCATTTCGGATCCTTACAATGCCCGGATTCTAGAAGCTAGCCGCCCGCGATGCTCGTACATCCCGATTTCAACCCGGTCGCCTTCAGGATCGGACCCCTCGCCGTGCGCTGGTACGGCCTGATGTACCTGGTCGGTTTTCTGTTGTTCGGCTGGCTGGGGCGCGTGCGCGCGCGCCAGGCCTGGCGTGGTATCAGCGTGCAGGACGTCGACGATCTGCTGTTCTGGGGCGTGTTCGGCGTGATCGTGGGCGGCCGTCTCGGTTACGTGCTGCTGTACAAGCCGGGCGACTATCTGCAGCACCCGCTGGAGATCTTCATGCTCTGGCATGGCGGCATGGCCTCGCACGGCGGCATCATCGGTGTGATCATCGTGATGTGGCTGTTCGCGCGCTCGCGTGGCAAGCCCTTCTTCACCGTGGCGGATTTCGTGGTGCCGCTGATTCCGCTCGCCCTGGCCGCGGGCCGGCTGGGCAACTTCATCAACGGCGAGCTGTGGGGGCGTCCGGCCGACCCGAGTGTCTGGCCCTGGGCGATGGTGTTTCCGCAGGCGCACGATGGCATTGCGCGCCACCCCTCGCAGCTGTATCAGCTGGCGCTGGAGGGTTTGCTGCTGTTCGTGATCCTGTGGCTTTACAGCAGGCGCCCGCGCCCCCCCGGCACGGTCGCGAGCCTGTTCCTGATCGGGTACGGGACGCTGCGTTTCATTGCAGAGTTCGCGCGCGAGCCGGACGAATTTCTCGGCCTGCTTCATTGGAACCTGTCGATGGGGCAGTGGCTGTCGCTGCCGATGATCGTGATCGGGCTCGCGATGATGGTGGTGTTTCTGAGGCGGGCCGGCAGCCGAGCGCCGCAGCGCGCCGCCGGCCGTTGAGCGTGCGATGAACAACGCGAACTTCTACGGCCTGATCGAGCAGCGGATGCCGCAGGACCGCTCGGCGGCCTGCCTGCGGGTCCCCGGCGCGGGCGACGTTTCCTGGCGCGAGCTTCACCTGGGGGCGGGTCGGATGGCCGCGCTGCTGGCCGGGCTGCAGCTCGCGCCCGGATCACGCCTGGTGGCGCAGGTCGACAAATCGCCCGAGGCGTTGATGCTGTACCTGGCGACGCTGCGCAGCGGCCTGGTGTACGTGCCGCTGAACGTGGCGTACCAGGAAGCCGAGCTGCGTCACTTCCTGGACGATTCGCAGCCGTCCGTCGCGGTGTGCGCGCCGGGGCGCCTGTCGCTGTTCGACATGCTGGCACCCGGCGCGGCCTGTTTTTCTCTGGACGAGCACGGGCAGGGCACGCTGCTGCAGGCGGCCCGCGACTTCAGCGGCGAATTCGCGACGGCCCGCTGCACTGCGGATCAGCCGGCGGCGATCGTGTACACGTCGGGCACGACCGGGCGCAGCAAGGGGGCGGTCCTGAGCCATGGCAACCTCGCCTCCAACGCGATCGTGCTGGACGAATACTGGGGTTTCCGACAGCGGCGCGAGCAGGGCGGCCGCGACGTGCTGCTGCATGCGCTGCCGCTTTTTCACGTGCACGGTTTGTTCGTGGCCTGCCATTGCGCGCTGATGGCCGGCGCCACGACGATCTTGCTGCCGCGCTTCGACGTCGAGCAGGTGCTGCGCGCGTTGCCGCAGTCGACCGTGATGATGGGAGTGCCGACCTTCTACACGCGCCTGCTGCAGGAGCCGGCCTTCGGTGCGCACGCCTGCGCTTCGATACGGCTGTTCACCTCGGGTTCGGCGCCGCTGCTGGCCGAAACGTTCGAGAAGTTCCGGCAACGCACGGGCCACACGCTGCTCGAGCGCTACGGCATGTCGGAGACACTGATGCTGGCATCCAATCCCTATTTCGGCGACCCCTCGCACGATCGGATCGCCGGCTCCGTAGGCCCGCCGCTGCCCGGCGTGCAGGTCCGGATCGCCCGCGCCGACGGCACGCCGGCGGCCGCGGGCGAGGTGGGTCAAGTCGAGGTGCGCAGCCAGAGCGTGTTTTCCGGATACTGGAGGCAGCCGGATCGGACCCAGGAAGAGTTCACGCACGACGGCTGGTTCCGCACCGGGGATCTCGGCTGTCTCGGAGCGCCGGGCGCTCCGCCGGGCTACCTCCGACTGGTCGGCCGCCGCAAGGACCTGATCATCACCGGCGGATACAACGTGTACCCGAAGGAAATCGAAGGCTACCTGAACGCATTGCCCGGCGTGCTCGAGTCGGCCGTGGTCGGACTGCCGCATCCGGACTTCGGCGAGGCGGTGTGCGCCTTCCTGGTGATGGACCGATCCGTCGAGCTGGATCCGGCGCAGGTGGTGGGCAAGCTGAAGGAAGCGATCGCCGGCTTCAAAGTGCCCAAGCGGATCTGGCAAGTGCCGGAGCTGCCGCGCAACGCGATGGGCAAGGTCCAGAAGAACGTATTGCGGCAGCAGTACGCGAAGACGTTCGACCACTGACGGCGTCGGTGAAAAAGATCCCGCAGAACCCTCACCCCCGACCCCTTTTCCGGCCTCCGGCCGGAAGGAGCCGCATATGTTTCGTTGCGTTGTCTTTCTGGCAGTCTTGCTGGCCGGCACCGGTGCGATGCCGTTGAAGGCTCAGATGACAACCAGCTCGCCGTCCGGCGCCACGACGCCCGCCCGGGCCCTGGACAGCCTTTTCGCGGACGAGTGGGAACGCGGCCTGCGCGAGCACCCGGAAAGCGCGAGCGCTTTCGGAGACACGCGCTACGGCGACCGCTGGACCGATCTGAGCCCTTCGGCAATCGCCTCGCGCGAAGCATCCGATCGGTCCGCCCTGGAGCGCCTGCATGCGATCGATCGGGCCGCGCTGTCGCCGGATCAGCAGTTGAACTACGACACCTTCGAATGGCTCTTGCAGCGCGCCATTGAGCGGCAGGGGTTTCGTGAGTATCTGCGGCCGATCGATCACAAGAACGGACCGCAGCTCAACGACACCATTGTGGAGGTGATGCCGTTCAGGGTCACCGCCGATTACCGCAAATACCTCGCCCGCATGGCGGCGCTTCCCGACCATATCGATCAGACGATCGCGCTGATGAAGGAGGGAGCCAAGGCTGCCAACACGCCGCCGCGCGTGCTGATGGAGCGCGTACCGGCGCAGATCGCGAAGCAGATGGTCGATGACCCGGCCCGCAGCCCCTTCTATCGTCCTTTCCTGAAGTTCGCCGACGGCATCTCCGAAGCCGATCGGGGTGCGCTGCAGGCCGACGCCCGGGCGACCGTCCGCGACCGGCTCGTACCGGCGTTCCGCAAGCTGCAGACCTACCTGAAGGACGAGTACCTGCCACGGACGCGTGCGTCGATCGCCGCCAGCGACCTGCCCGATGGCAAGGCCTACTACCGCTTCCTGGTTCGCTTCCAGACGACCACCGACCTGGACGTGGACCAGATCCACGAAACGGGTCTGAAGGAAGTTGCGCGCCTGCACAGCGCGATGGAGAAGCTCAAGACCGAACTGGGGTTCAAGGGCTCGCTGCCCGAGTTTTTCTCCTACCTGCGGAATGACCCGAAATTTTTCTACAAGACCCCTGACGAGCTGTTGAACGCTTACCGGGCGACGGCAAAACGGATCGACCCGGAGCTGGTGCGTGTCTTCAGGGACATTCCGCGCCAGCCCTACGGCGTGCGCGAGATTCCGGCCACCGCGGCGCCCGACACCACCACTGCGTACTATCAACCCGGTGCCGCCGACGGCACCCGCGCGGGCTATTACTACGTCAACCTGTACAAACCCGAATCGCGGCCGTCCTGGGAAATGATGCCGCTCACGCTGCACGAAGCGGTGCCGGGTCACCACTTTCAGTTCGCGCGCGCACTCGAGCTGCCCGATGCGCCGATGTTCCGCAAGACCGCGTACTTCGTCGCGTATGGTGAGGGTTGGGCCCTGTATGCCGAGCAGCTGGGCTACGACATGGGCCTGTACGAAAATCCGTACGACCGCTTCGGGCAGCTCACCTACGAGATGTGGCGCGCGGTGCGGCTGGTGGTCGATACGGGCCTGCACGCCAAGGGGTGGAGTCGCGACCAGGCGATCGCTTATTTCAAGGACAACGCCGCCAAGACCGAACTGGACATCGTCAACGAGATCGACCGCTACATCGGCGACCCGGGTCAGGCTCTGGCCTACAAGGTCGGGCAGCTGAAGATCTCGGAACTGCGCACGCGCGCTCAGCGCGCGCTCGGTCCGAGGTTCGACCTGAGAGACTTCGACGACGCGGTGCTGGCAGTCGGGTCGGTGCCGTTGACGGCGCTGGAAGCGCGCATCGACCGCTGGATCACGGAGCGCAAGGGCCTGTGATCTGCCCGGAATGAGGCCGGTGGCCCCTTTAGAGAGAGGGGCCGGGCGTCGCCCGGCGTAGCCGGGCTATGCCCGGCGAAGCCGGGGGTGAGGGTCCCGCGGTATCTCTTCTACCTAACCCAATCACCAGCGCGGCGGGGGCCGCCGGTTCAGCGTGATCTGCCGGTCGACCACGGTGACGTAGCCGCCGGTCGTCAGATCCTTGAAGATGCGGCTGATCATGTCACGCGAGGCTCCGACGCGGTCCGCGATGTCCTGCTGCGTCAGCCGCTCCGGGACCACCAGCTTGCCGTCGCGCTCGCGCGCGAGCGAAAGCAGCAGCCGCGCCACCCGACCGTAGACGTCCATCAGCGCGAGGTTCTTGATCGTGTCGGTCGCGATCCGGGCCCGATCGATCAGCTCCTCGATCAGGGACATCGCCAGATCCGGGTTGGCGACGATCGCGTCCTTCAAGGCGTCCCGCGTCACCATCGCGCAGATCGTGGCCTCCAGCGTCATCACCGACGCCGATCGCGGCCGCCCGTCGAGCGCCATCTCTCCGACGTACTGTCCCGGCCCATGGATATCGAGAATCATCTCCCGGCCCTGGTTGTCCGATACGAAGACCTTGACGCGCCCGGTGACGATGACGAACAGCGAGTCGCCCCGGTCTCCCTCATTGATGAACACGGTGTTCTTCGGGAAACTGCGGATCTGGCCGCGTGTCGCCAGTTCACGCACCACGGGATCCTCGATGGCCGCAATGTTCTGCTGCACGGTAGACACGGAGTCCTCCAGTGACCGGGCGCTGGCGATCCCAGGTTGGGGTTCGATCGCTGATGGCGAAGACGATTATCCATTCCGCGCCAGCGTTGACAACCGTTTGAGCGGCGGTTGCGATAATTCACACGCGGCTGGGCTACGCGGCTTAAGGTGTACGTCTTGGCGGTAGGCGCGCCTCCATGGCGAGCGCGAAGCCTCGCGCGTCGCGGCGCGCCGGTTGCTGCACTGCTCGCGTTTGCAACGCTGTCGGGCTGCGGCGGACTCGAATCGCTGGACGACAGGCTGTTCGACGCGCAGGTTGAAACGATCCGCGCATGGCGCGCGGATCGGTCCGGCACCGATGCGCCCGAAATCCTGATCGTCGGCATCGACGAGTCAACGCTGGACCGGGCCCACGTGCCGATCGCGATGATCCACGGACTGCTCGGCCAGGCGCTGGACGCGATTTCGAGCGCAGGCGCGCGGGCGATCGCGCTCGACCTCGTTCTTCCCGAGCGCTCTTTCGATCACCTGGCTCCCGGATCCGACGCCGCTCTGATCCGCGGCCTGAGCCTTGCCGGCCGGCGAGCGCCCGTCGTCTTCGTGCTGGAGCCGGACGCCGACGGACGCCTGCGGGTGCCGTTTGCTCCCTTCGTGGCCGCGGTCGGCGAGCACGGGCTGGTGACCGCGCAGTTGCCGGTCGACCGCGACGGCATCGTGCGTCGCTTCGATCCGCGGCTGTCGGCGCCCGGAGTGCGCACCCTGGCCGGCGAGATTTCGTATCGCCTGGGTCGCGCGGCCGAGGTCGCCGAGCCGGGATGGATCGATTACACGCGTGGCGCGGCCTTCTCCTACGTGCCGTTGATCGACGTGGCCGAGGCGGCCACATCGGGCCGTGGCGCCGCGTTACGCGAACGCTTCGAGGGGCGCGTCGTCGTGATCGGGAGCGTGCTGCCTTACGTTGACCGCGTTGCCCAACCGGTATCGCTGGTCGGCTGGGAATATCCGAACACCGCGCCTCCCGCGGTGGTGATCCATGCGCAACTGCTGCGCTCGGTACTCGGCGCCGGTCTGATCCGTGCGGTGCCCGGCTGGATCGTCGCCGGATCGGCACTGGCGCTGGTGGTGCTCGGCTGGGTGCCGCAGATCGGCTGGCGCTGGGTTGGACTCATGATGGCCGTGGCCGGCGGTGTGCTGCTGGCAACGCTGCTGCACGCGTTCGGGTGGCGGCTCGGGCTCTCCGCGCCGGTTTTGTCCGGCGTGACGGCGGCGGCGGTTCGCACCTCGCTGGATGTCGTGTTGGCCCGGCGCGAGCGGGCCCGGCTTGCGCAAACCTTTGGCGGTTATGTAAGTCCGCAGGTGTTCAAGGCGATCGTCAGCGGTCGACTGGGCACAGGGACCGGGCGGCGCGACATGGCCTTCCTGTTCGCGGATCTGCGAGGTTTTACCGCATGGTCCGAAGTGACCGAGCCTGGGCAGGTGTTCGATGTGCTGAACCGGTATTTCGCGGCGGTGACGCCGCAGATTCACCGGCACGGCGGAACGATCGACAATTTCCGAGGCGACGGCCTGATGGTTCTGTTCGGCGCGCCCGAGCTCCACGTCGACCCCTGTCGCGCCGCGTTCCAGGCCGCGTGCGACATCGTGACGCACGGGCGGCAGCTGCTGGACTCCATTCCCGGTTCGGCGCAGGCGGGTTTGGACCTGGCCGTGGGTATCTCCTTCGGCGAAGCCGTGTTCGGCGACCTGGGCAGTGGAGAGCGCAAGGACTTCACCGCGATTGGCGACGTGGTCAACGTGGCGGCACGCTTGCAGGATCTCTCAAAGTCTCTCGGCTATCCGGTCCTGATGACGATGGCAGTGTTCGACCGGCTCGGCCCGATGCACTCGCCGGATCCCGGTTCCTGCAGTCCGGCTCCCTGCCCCTTGGGCGAGGTTGCGCTGCGCGGTCACTCGCCGGTTTCCATCGCAGGCTGGCGCCCGGTCGGTGAATCCTGAGTGCGCGCGGTGTGCAAGATTCGACACTCTGATCGGGCCCCGGGAGCTAACCTGAGCGCGACGGGCGAGATTGCCACGGAGGAGCAATTGACATGAGGACGTGGTGCGCGGTCAGTGCTCTGGCGATCTTGTGGACGGTGCCGGCTTGCATGCGCGCCGAACCCGGTTCCGCGCAGCCGGTCGCGATCGTGACCGAGGTGGACGGTTCGGCCCGGGTCCTCGCGCGCGGTCGCGCTGTGCGCCTCGAGGTGGCGGACCCGATCGAGCGGGGCGCAATCGTCGTGCTGGATCCCGGCGCGCGGATCGTGTTGGCCTATCCGAAGTCCGGGGCGATTTTCGAGTTGCAGGGTCCGGGGCGTTTCCTGGCGCACGTCGATTCGATTGAGCCACGCACCCGGTCGGGCCTGGTTGCGAAGCGAGATATGGCTTCCGTGCTGCGCGCGCTGCGGATCCGGCCGGAAGGCACGACGCTTCAGGGCAGCGCGGCGATGCGCGGCGCCAGCACGCTGGAGTTGCGGGCCGACGGTCCGACGGGCATGCGGCTCGCCCGCGACGCGATGCGCCTGTGCTGGAGACCGATGGGGGCCCAGTGGCTCTACAGGGTCCGCCTGATCGACGACGACGGCACCGTGCTGTTCGAAGCGCACACACACGATGCGGACTTCGAGCTGCCCGCGACCTTGCAACTGCAGGCAAGCGCTCAGTACCTGTGGCACGTGCTGGCGACCGGGCCGAACGGCCGATCGGCCGAGGCGGCCGGTCAGTTCCGTCGGCTCGATCTGGATAGCGAGCAGGCTCTGCTGCGCGCCGAGTCGGCGATGCCAGGCCTGGACGCGACCGGGCGTGCGCTGGTTCGGATCGCGAGGAGCCAGCTCGGATTCGCGCCGGACCGGGTATCGGGCTGTGCAAGCGATCGGCCCGGCGGCGCGCTCGAGGAGTCGCGCCACTACTGAAGAAGCACATTGCTCGCCTCGGCCGCATCCACGTCCGCGTCTGCATCAGCCTCGAGCAGGAACCTCTCACGGACCAGTTCGCGCGCCGCCGCTTTCACCGCGTTCACGAAACCGTCGTGATTCACATAGGTCTCCTGCAGGGAAGGACGGGGGTCTCCGCTGAGCAGTCGTTCAGCCTTTGTTGCGGCAAATGGAAAGTACGAGCCGGTCAGCACGCACAGGTTGGGCCCGTGGTGAGCAGGCGAACGAATATTCCAGCCCGTGCTGGTTCCCAGCGGCACTCGCGACTCGATCTGGTGGACGCCGGCAAGGTGAATGCCGATGGCGTCCGTCTGCGGCAACCTGATCGCATAGCTGGGTCCGTTCAGCGGTGGTTCGACGGTCAAAACGCCGCCTTGCGGACCGAACCGGGGTCCGAATTCCAGCAGCTGATAGGTGTCGTATACGGTCGGAAAGCTGACATTCGGAATCGCGGGAAACGCCGCCGCCGCCTCGTTCAGGGTAACCAGTGTTCCATCGAGGACGCTTGGATAATTGCTCTTCGGCGGCTCGAACCCTTCTGCATCGTCGCCCCGCTGGTGGCCGGATGCCTCCGCCCAGCGGTCGATGTTGCGGAGCGTCGCCCTCAGCGTTTCCCAATTGATCCCGCTGCCCGGCGTTGGATTTGAACACAGTGCAGCGGTGCCGGCCGTTGGGAACAGAAAGCTGCCGGAAATAAAGGCGTGCGCCGTGTTGCCCACGAAATAGAGACGCGCGTTGTCCGGAATGGCGACCGGCTTGCCTAGGCCGTCGACCACATTGAGAGAGCCGTGCAGTTGCCAGAACTCGCTCTCGGAATCGACCTGCATGACCAGCGGGTCGGTTCGCGGGCGTTTCAGGATCCCGTCGTGAATACCGGAGATGGGGTCAGTGGTCACCGCATAGGTGAAGGGCGGATAACTGCTCTGAAGGTAATTGTGTTGGCGATCCTGTTCAGAGTACGTGTTAGGGTCGGCGAAGCGCACGTTGATGAAGACGCGGTCGGTGCCGGCGATCCAGGGAATGATGCCGTCGAATACCTTGCGCCCCGTCTCGTCCTCATTGAACCCGAGATAGATGTAGTCGCGCAGGTAGCCACCGGTCTGCGAGCCCCCCGCGGCATAGGCACGCCGGATGCCGGGGCCTACGGGATTGGGATTGCCGGCATCGTCGCGCAACTCGTAGCGCAGGAACGACGCGATGTCGCGCGTCGTGGCGAAGCCCAGTCCCATCACGATCGGATTCTTTGCCTGGTAGATGAGTTCGTAGATTTTGGTATTGTCAAAGCCGTCGAAGTAGCAAAGGTCGACGTCATCGGGGACCAGGCTCGCCTCACCGGTTGGGCACTTTCCAAATGCCCAGCGCGTCGGCGAAATCCTGGTCTTCGGGCCGTATTCCGAGTCGGCAACGGTGAACGTGGCACTGTCCGTGTCGGTGTCCGCTGCTTGATACGAAAGGAACCCCGGCGTCCCTTCGAGGTTGGTGGTGAAGGTGCCCGAGGCCCGGTCTGAATACTCGTAACGCATCGGGCCGGTGATGGGATCGCCGTCGGGCATTCGCGCCCGTGGCAGATTGGCCACCAACTTGGTCGCCGTTGGTACAACGTCGCCCTCCCACCCGGCATCCACGACCACGTAACCCTGCGTCATCGCGTAGCCGGCGTCCGTTCCAGATACCTGGCCGGCAGTGGTTGCCGTCAACAGGCCTTCCAGGTTGTTGCCGCGATTGTTGACGGCGTAAAAAATCTTGTGGTTGCTGCGTTGCATGTCCACCGGCTTCAGGATCAGAAAGGGCGTGCTGAACTCCACGAGTCCAGCGGCATTGCGCGGCGCATTCTCGAGATCGACGATCACCGCATCGTGGGGGTTGCGCGGATCAGCCACCAGAAACGCGGTTCCGCGCAACATTTCGTAGGGCCCGGCGTTACCCCAGCTCGCTCCGCCGAGGTATGAAGAACGCTGCTCCACGACCAACTGGACAACACGTGCACTGCTCGCCGGTGCCGCGACAAGTCCGACCAGCGCGACGGCGAGTGCAGAAGCGAAGAGTCTTGTTTTCATCATGGGTCTCCCGTAGACATGGATTGCGGTCTGGAATCGATGCTCGGCCCCAAAAGTACGGGCAGGTCGGACGCGTACCGGCGCGGGGGCATTGGCAATGGAGGCACTGTCGCGAACCTGAGACCGCCGATGTGGTACGGCCGCCGAGAATTAGCGAGCGCGGTTGCAAAAACCTATTTGTTTATTTGTTTTTTTGGCGATCGCTCGGTGCTCACGACACCCAGCAGTGGACGCCGCCTCTTACAACGATCCGAGCGACTGGATGCGACTCGGTCGAGCTCAAAGGCTGGGCGGTCGATCGCAGTTTGTCAAGAACTCCTCGCGCCAACGCGTTAGCTTCTCTGGAAACGCCGTGTTCGGCTCTCGCTCGACAGCGCGGCTTGCGAACAATTTCCAAGGCTCAACTCTGATGTGATCGAGCGGTTGAAATCAGCAAACCGCCCATCCATGGATCGGCAAGCCGTTCGGCCATTAGAACCAGGAAACCAGATGTCCGGTTTCCGACAAGGCCGTGTGGCAACGGAGCCGGCGGCGAGAAATTCCCGGCACAGAGAAGGGTCGAAACGCGACGCCGCAAACCCTTTCTTGCGACGACAACGAAACTGACACGACTCCTGGCAGTGCGGCACCAGCGAGAAGACGACTACAACTGAACAACCGCAATCGGCGCTCGATGCTTGGGCCGCCCTGGTGCAGCTCGGGCGGCGCCGGAGTTTCCGTGACCCGCCGTCCTGGCCGACGGGCAGCCAAACGATCCGAGCCCTTACGCGGGTGGAGATGGACCGCGCTCTCAGCCCTGTGTGATGATCTCACTCAGCACGTCGAGTGCCTCGTGAGCCGCCGAAAATCCCGCATAGGCTCCCATCTGGAGCAGTGCCTCACGCAGCTCGTCCACGGTCCACCCGAGGTTCAGCGCGCCGCGCAAGTGCGTCTTGAGCTCCTCATTGTGTCCGGTGGCGGCGAGCACCGACACCACCACCAGGCTGGTCGGTCGACCGCCCCAAGCAGTCCCGCGTCGCATGCCGCAGACGTACCAAAGCGAGTTAAGACCGCTTTGTAATTCAGGAGGC
>VBCK01000054.1 GCA_005882215.1 Betaproteobacteria bacterium
TTCGTTACATCGAGCTGATCGAGCCGGTCGCCCGGGAAAGCATTGTTTTCCCATTGCGCGATGCCACTGGCGACCCCCGTCACATAGACTTTTCCGAGCGGGCCGGCGTCGACCTTCAAAGGCTTGACGGGGCCGGCGAGCGTTCCGCTCATGGCCGGCGTCGACACTGGAGACGTGGGCGCCGCTTCGGCGGCCGGCGCTGCCGCCGGCGCGGGAGCAGGTGCTGGCGCGGGCGTCGCCTGCGCCCAGGCGGGCGCGCTGGCCAGGCCCAGCCATGCCATGGTCAGAGCCGCAACGAAAGTGACGGTTCTTTTCATCGAAAGATTCCCCCCTTTTTGTCTTCGGTCGTTTGAAACTGCCCCGTGTATTTAAGCAAGCGCCATGCCACTTAAGCGGCGCGTCGCATTCAGCCCCCTTCGGTCGCTTTATGGCGCGCCGAAACGACGCCCCTTGCCCCGCGCCAGTCCGCCGAGCGGCCTGGCTCGCACCTGGATGGTGCAGTCGTACACCGTCCGAGTGCAGACAAAAAAACGGGCCCCGAGGGGCCCTGGAGAAAAGAGTGCGGCGTCGTCCGGCACGCCGCCTCCGCGCTCATTCGGTCAGATGTTGTATGCGGCCTCGCCGTGGTACGTCGTATCCAGACCCTCGCGTTCTTCTTCCTCGGCCACGCGCAGACCCACGATCAGGTCGGCGACCTTGAATGCGATGAACGCAACCACCGCGGTCCAGACGAACACCAATCCGACGGCCTTAGCCTGGATGATGAATTGGTCCAGGATGCCCGGATACTCGGTCGGTTTCATCGTCACCCAGTTGGTGATGCCCGGTCCACCCAGGCTGGGCGCGTTGAAGATTCCGGTCAGCAGCGCGCCGGTGATACCCCCGACCGCGTGTACGCCGAACACGTCCAGCGCATCGTCCTGGCTGATCAGCTTCTTCAGACTGGTGACGCCCCACAGGCAAATCGGGCCTACCGCAAGTCCGATCACGAAGGCGCCCGGGATGCCCACGTTACCGGCCGCCGGCGTGATCGCGACCAGGCCGGCGACGGCACCGGAGGCGGCGCCCAGCATCGATGGCTTGCCCTTGACCATCCACTCGGCGAAGATCCAGGAAAGCACCGCGCAGGCGGTCGCCAGGAACGTGTTCATGAAGGCCAGCGCGGCCATGCCGTTGGCTTCCAGGGCCGAACCCGCATTGAAGCCGAACCACCCGAACCACAGCAGCGAGGCGCCGATCATCGTCATCGTCAAGCTGTGCGGGGGCATCGGCTCCTTGCCAAGTCCGATGCGCTTGCCCAGCAGGATCGCGCCCACCAGACCGGCGACCCCGGAATTGATGTGCACGACCGTGCCACCGGCGTAATCGAGCGCGCCCCATTGCCATATCAGGCCCGCCTTCGCGTTGGTGGCGTCGACCACGTTGGCCGCCGTATAGGCATCCGGACCTTCCCAGAACCACACCATGTGCGCGACCGGCAGATAGCTGAGCGTGAACCAGATCGTGATCGCGATCAGCACGGCGGAGAACTTGATGCGCTCCACGGTCGCACCCAGGATCAGGCAGCAGGTGATGGCCGCAAAGGTCGCCTGGAACGCCACATACACCAGCTCCGGCAGCGGCGTGGCCTTGTCGAAGGTCCCCGCCATCGAGAAGTCGCCGGTCGCCGGCGTGAAGGTTCCAGCCAGAAACAGCCGGTCCAGGCCGCCGTAGAACGGGCTGAGCGGGCCGCTGCCTTCGGTGAACGCCAGGCTGTAGCCGTAGATCGACCACAGCACCACGATCAGCGAGAACACGACGAACACCTGCATCAGTACCGACAGCATGTTCTTGGTGCGTACCAGGCCGCCGTAGAACAGCGCAAGTGCCGGCACCGACATCAACAGCACCAACGCGGTTGAAGTCAGCATCCAGGCCACGTCACCCTTGTTCGGGGTCGGTGCGGGCGCGGCGGCAGCCGGTGCGGGCGCGGCCGCAGTTGCTTCCGGTGCCTTGGCGGGCTCAGCCGGCGCGGCGTCCTTCTTTTGCCCGGCCGCGGGCGCCTGTGCCAGCGATACGGTCGGCGCAACCGCACACACGGCCAACGCCACAACCGACGCTGCCGCTACGATCCATTTCTTCATAGAGTTTCCCTCCCCCATCGATGTTTAGAGCGCGTCCTTGCCGGTCTCGCCGGTTCGGATGCGAACGACCTGCTCGAGGTCGTAGACGAATATCTTTCCGTCGCCGATCTTCCCGGTACGGGCTGAACCTTCGATCGCCTCGATCGCGCGCTCCACGATTTCCTCGCTGACGGCGGCCTCGACTTTCACTTTAGGAAGGAAGTCCACGACGTACTCGGCTCCCCGATACAGCTCGGTGTGCCCCTTCTGCCGGCCGAATCCCTTGACCTCGGTCACCGTGACGCCCTGGACACCGACGGCCGACAGCGCCTCCCGCACCTCGTCCAGCTTGAACGGCTTGATAATCGCAGTGATCAGTTTCATAGCGCTTCCTGCGGTCGTGTGTTGGATTGAATCGGGACAACCAGGTCGCCATCCGCGACGAAGACTCCGTCCGGACCAGCCCTTTCGGTTGCGTCGTTCCACTTCGTCATGAAGGTTCCCCCAGAACTTGGATGATTTTGCGCGGCTCGATCAGCCGTTGAAGACGCGAGGCAACTTGTGTGCCAAGCCACACGCGTCGAGCCCGGCCGGCCGCTCGGCCAGCGCGGCGGCGGCCCCCGAAAATCCTTCCGAAACCACGACTTACCCGGGGAAACGGCGGATCGCAGGGCCTGCGGTGATCGAATCGCTCGCCGGCGGGCCCCTTGGATGGCGTCGTCGCACACCCCGCGCATCCTGAGAAGAGATCGCAGACCCTCGCATGGGCGCCTGGAAGCTCGACCCGACGCGCACCATGATAGTGCACCCCGGGTAGCCTGGAACCCCGGCTACACTGCCTCAGCTGGAACGCAGGTGACACGGGCATTACGAACCTCGGGGGCGGTCGTCAATGGACAAGGTCCACATGCTGGAAGACCTGCAGCAACGCATCGCCGCGTTGTTTTCCTCCAGCCCGGCGGCGGACGTCCAGAAAAATCTAAAGGCGCTACTGATGCAGCAATTCGCGCGGCTTGAGCTGGTCACGCAGGAGGAGTTCGAGTTGCAGCGCCAGGTGCTGGCCCGGACCCGCGAAAAACTGGAAGCGCTCGAGGAGCGCGTGGCGCAGCTGGAAGCCCGGGGAAGCTAAGGCGCTTCCTTTCGCAGGCGCGCGCGGCTGCGCGCCACCGCGATGATCTTGGCGGCCACACGCAGGTCCAATTTTTCGAACTCGCGGCGCATCTCATTCTGATCGACCAGTCGCACTCCCTCGCGGCGGAACCGCTTGCGCGTGGCCGGGTCGACGCCGTTTTCGGCCGCCACCAGGACCCGTGTCAGGCCGATCGATCGGGCGTGGTCGACCAGGACCGCTACCCGCTCGGGCGTAATCCGTGCCTGCTCCACGATGAATGCATAGGCACGGCCCGGGTCCTGCCGGTGCCGCAGCACCAGCTCGATCGGTCGGACTGCCGGCGAGGCGCTGGAAGGCCGGTAGCCGCGCGCCTCGAACCAGGCCAAGGCGAGCTCTCGCACGGGCACGGCCCGGTCGGCCGCGGCCGCACCGGGGCCGGCCGCGCGGGCAATGGACGTGCGGTCCGCGAGCGCCACTGCCGATGCCGGCAAAGTCATCGGCGGTGCGGCAGCAGCCGCTGACCGCGCTGCCGGCATCGGCGGCAAAGGAAAGAGGGTGTCGGGCGCGGTGCTGACGTTGGTCGGCTCCTCCAGCTGCCGGCGTGCCGCGGCGGCGACCGACCCCTCTTCGCCGGCCAGCAGATCGTCCAGGTCCAGCACCTCGACGGCGGAGGCGAGGTGGGCCAGCGGAAGCGCCGAGGTCTCGCCGCCGTCGGCAGCGGCCGCCTGGTCCGCCAGCCGCTTGCGTCGGAGCCGCGCGAGCGCGATCCGGCGGCGCACCAGCAGCGCCAGGGCGATCGCAAGCAGCGCGAGCGAGGTCGCGAGGATCAATGGGTTGATGTTGAGTATGGCTCGCAGCATCGCAACCCGGTTGCGGCACGGCGCCCAGGCCGGCCCAACCGCACCGAGGCGGATTGTCGCAAATGGCGTCCTTTGGTGCACCAGAGCGTCGGATCGGCCATGTCGCCCTCGGGATCCAGCCCCGTAGAATCGGACCCAATCCTCCTCTGGTGGACGATGACCCTCGCCGTCGTTCGAAGCCGTGCGCTGTCCGGGATGTTCTCACCCGAAGTCACGGTGGAAGTCCATCTCGCCAACGGTCTTCCTTCGTTCACTCTGGTCGGCCTGCCCGAGGCGGAGGTCAGGGAGGCGCGGGAGCGGGTTCGCGCAGCGCTGCAGAACTGCCGCTTCGATTTTCCGTCCCGGCGCATCACGGTCAACCTGGCGCCGGCGGACCTGCCCAAGGAATCCGGCCGGTTCGATCTGCCGATCGCGATCGGAATCCTCGCTGCGACCGGGCAGGCGCCCGCCCGGGTGCTGGAGCGATTCGAGTTTGCCGGCGAGCTGTCACTGTCGGGCGAGTTGCGACCGATACTCGGCACGCTGGCGATGACCTTCGCCGTGTCCAAGAGCGCCGGCAATCGTCAGTCGCCCCGCGCTTTCATTCTGCCGCTCGACAATGCGGACGAGGCGGCGCTGGTCTCCGAGATTGCGATCCTCCCGGCCCGCACATTGCTCGATGTCGTGGCTCACTTGAATCACGAGGCGGGAGATCCGCAGGCCACGCGGATCGAACCGCATATGGCGAACGTGCGCCTGACGCCTCCGTCGTATCCGGACTTATTCGACGTCAAGGGACAGGCGGCAGCCAAGCGTGCGCTGGAAATCGCGGCGGCCGGAGGCCACAGCGTGCTGATGGTCGGCCCGCCGGGCACCGGCAAGTCGATGCTGGCCCAGCGCTTTGCCGGACTTCTGCCGCCCATGACTGCGGACGAGGCCCTCGAGTCAGCGGCGGTGCTCAGCCTGGTCGGGCAATTTGCCCCGCAGCGCTGGGCCACCCGGATGTTCCGCTGCCCGCATCACACGGCCAGCGCGATCTCGCTGGTCGGCGGCGGCAGCAACCCGATGCCCGGAGAAATATCGCTGGCCCACGACGGCGTGCTCTTTCTGGACGAGTTGCCCGAGTTCGACCGGCGGGTGCTCGAGGTGATGCGCGAGCCGCTGGAGACGGGCCGCATCACGATCTCACGCGCCGCACGCCACGTCGACTACCCGGCCCACTTTCAGCTTCTGGCCGCGATTAATCCGTGCCCCTGCGGCTACTTCGGTCACAAGACGATCGCGTGCCGCTGCACGCCGGAGATGGTGGCGCGTTACCAGGACCGGATCAGCGGCCCGCTGCTGGATCGGATCGACATGCGGGTCGAGGTGCCGTCGCTTTCCGAGGACGAACTCGTTTCGATGCCGGACGGCGAACCGACCCGCTATGTCGCCGAACGCGTGAAGCGCGCGTACGAAATCGCGCTCGATCGACAGGGCAAGCGCAACGACGAGCTGCAGGCGGGCGAAATCGAGCGGATCAGCCGCCCGGCCGGTCCGGTCAAGCAACTGCTGCACGCGGCCAGCACGCGGCTGGGCTGGTCGGCGCGGGCCTACCACCGGGTGCTGAAAGTGGCACGCACGATCGCCGATCTGAGCGGCGTCGAGGAGCTCGCCACCGAGCATGTCGGCGAAGCGATCCAGTACCGCCGCTCGCTGCGCGAAACCTGAGGCAAGCCGTCATCCAGGCTCGTGAAACGGAGCTTGCGCTGTGGCCGGAGGGGACCGGGTGCGGTGGAGCGAGGTCAGCACGGCCGAGCCCCCGTGATGGCGAAGGCCGTAACGCGAGCGGAACCGCACCCGGTCCCCTCCGGCCACAGCGCAAGCGGCCCAGTTGCTCCGGCCCCGTCAACCAGCTGACGGCGGAAACGAGAACTCGGGCCCTTTGCTGGCCGCATCCGGCCAGCGCTGCATCACGGCCTTGTAATGGGTGTAAAAGCGCACCGCTTCCATCCCGTACGCATGCGCCTCGCCGAACAGGCTTCGCTTCCAGCCCCCGAACGAATAAAAAGCCATCGGCACCGGGATCGGCACGTTGATGCCGACCATCCCCGCCTGCACGTGGCGGGTGAAGGCACGAGCGCTGGCGCCATCGCGCGTGAACAGCGCCGCCCCGTTGCCGTACTCGTGCGCGTTGACCAGTTCCATCGCTGCAGCCAGGTCCGGAACGCGCACGACCGACAGCACCGGCCCGAAAATCTCCTCCCGATAGATCCGCATCTCGGGGCGAACCTGATCGAACAGGCATGCCCCCAGGAAAAACCCCCGCTCGCGCCCCGGCACGACCAGGCCGCGGCCATCGACCACCAGCTGCGCGCCCTGCTCCACGCCGGACTGCACGCAGGCCTCGACCGCGGCCCGGTGGGACTGGGTGATCAGTGGCCCCATTTCGCTGGCCGGGTCCGATCCATCGCCCACGCGCAGCGCCCGTGCACGAGCCTCCAGCCGCGGCACCAACGCATCAGCCGCGGATCCGACCGCGATGACCACCGACACCGCCATGCAACGCTCGCCGGCAGCGCCGTAGGAGGAGCCAATCGCCGCGTCGACCACCTGATCGAGGTCGGCGTCGGGCAGCACGACCATGTGGTTCTTGGCGCCGCCCAGCGCCTGCACGCGCTTGCCATGGCGGACGCCCTCGCAGTGAACGGTCTCGGCAACGCGCGTGGATCCGACGAAGCTCACCGCTGCCACGTCCGGATGCCGCAGCAGCGCGTCGACCGCCGCTTTGTCGCCTTGCACGACATTGAACACGCCGTCAGGCAGCCCGGACTCGCTCAGCCACTGCGCCAGCAGCAGCGAGGCCGATGGGTCACGCTCGGACGGCTTCAGCACGAAGGCGTTGCCGCAGGCGATCGCCAGCGGGAACATCCACATCGGAACCATTGCAGGGAAATTGAACGGCGTGATGCCGACCACCACGCCCAGCGGCTGGCGCAGCGAGAACTGATCGACGCCGGCGGCCACCTGGTCCGAATGCTCGCCTTTGATCAGCTGCGGGATGCCGGTCGCGAATTCGACGACTTCGAGCCCGCGCGCGACTTCCCCCAGCGCATCCGACAGCAGCTTGCCCTGCTCGCGCGTGATCACCTGCGCCAGCGCCTGCTGGCGCTGTCCGACCAGTTCGCGGAAGCGGAACAGCACCCGCGCCCTGCGCCCCGCAGGAAACTGCGACCAGGACTCGAAGGCCCGCCGGGCCGCGGCCACCGCCGAGGCGACCTCGCTTTCGCCGGCCAGCCGTACGCGCGCCACCACCTCGCCGCGGGCCGGATCGAACACATCGCCGATGCGCGCCGAGGGGTCGCCGTTATCGAAACGTCCTCCGATCCAATGAACGATGTCAGCGACGTTCGGTTCGGTCCTGCCCATCGCTCCCCCTTTTGCGCCGCCTTCGCGCGGGGACACCTCCGCGCTCGTCTGCCCGGCCTAGCCCACCGGCGAACGGCGAGCCGGCGGCCTGGACTCGACCGACTTTTTCCTTGCCCGATGCGGTCGCTTCTTGCCGTAGCTGCCGTTGTAGATCTTGCCGCGCCGGGTGCGCAGATCGCCCTTGCCCATTGCCGTCTCCGACTCCGTTGCCGATGCGAGCTATTCTATTCGGATCGGGCCCCGGAACCGTCGCGCGTGCCAGAATTGCGTACCTGAAGCCGGAGCACGCGCGATGGCATTGGTGGTGTTCCGATCCAAGGCGGCGGCCGAAATCTTCATGTTTGCCGAGACCGCGCGGCGGCTGCTTCAGATCGTCGGCAAGGCCGATTCCGAGCGCGGCGTGATCCGCGCTGCCGAAACAGCCGACGCGGTGAGCCGGCTGGTCGCCGCGGTCGAGCAGGAGAAAGCGCAGTTGCAGCAGGAGCGCGCGCGCCAGGACCTGGATGAGCGCGCCGGCGATGCCCATGGCGAGAGGGTCTTGCCGGTCACGCTCGGCCAACGCGCCTTTCCGCTGATCGAGATGCTGCGCGCGGCCCAGCGCAAGCAGGTCGACGTCACGTGGGGCGTTTGAGCCGCGCATGGACCTGTCGATGAGCCGGGCGAGCGAACCCGGCGTGCCGGCCAGCTCGGCGCTGGTTCGGCGTGCCTATCGCCGCCAGTTGCTGATCGGCGCGCTGGCGCTCGCGATGCTGGCATTTGCGACCCTGGTGCTGCTGGTGGAAGTGCAGCTGAACGAGGAGGTCGAGGCACGCTACCAGCAGGCGATTTCGATCGCGCTGCAGAGCCTCGATGCGCATCACCTGGACTCGGTCAGCGCATCGGTTTCGGCGCGGGCACGGCAGGCGACCGAGCACAGCCGGTTCCTGAACCTGATCGCGCGCTACACGCTGGCACTCGTGACCCTGCTCGCGGTCTCGTTCGGCAGCGTGTTCGGCGTGCTGATGTGGCGCGCGCAGACGGCGAGCCGGGAGGTGATGGCCGCGCTGGACCGGATGGCCCGCGAGGACGGCCTGACCGGGATCACCAACCGGCGCGGGCTGGACGAGGGGCTGACGATCGAAGTGGCGCGGGCGCGACGCAGCGGCCTGGACCTGACCGTGGTGATGCTGGATCTGGATCACTTCAAGCGCTACAACGACCGTCGCGGCCACGGCGCCGGTGATTCGCTGCTGCGAAACGCGGCCCAGGCGTGGCGCCGCCAGTTGCGGCCGACCGACCTGCTGGCCCGCTACGGCGGGGAGGAATTCACGCTGCTGCTGGCAGCGTGCGACGCCGACGCAGCCTGCCAGCTGATCGAGCGCCTGCGTCCGCTGATGCCCGACCGGCAGACGTTCTCCGCGGGCGTGGCAACCTGGGAACAGCACGAGTCACCGGAGCAACTACTGGGGCGCGCGGACCGGGCGCTGCTGGTGGCCAAGAAGCAAGGGCGTAACCGGACGATCGTGTCCGGACGCGAATCGCAGATGACGCTGCCGCTGCAGACCGCCTTGGGAACCTGAGTCGGCCGCGCCAATCCGGTGGCGTATGCCGATCGGATGATGCGCGAGCGCTTTCCGGCTTTTTCGGCAGCCCGTTCGGCGGCCTGAGGCGCGAATCGGCGCGATGCTATCCGGCCAGCGTCGCCACGCCCAGCGCGGCGAACACGGCCGCCGATACGATCCGCACGGCCTTGAACGGAATGCGGTCAGACGCGACGTGACCGAGAAAGACCGCCGGCACGTTGGCCAGCAGCATGCCGGTCGTGGTACCGGCCACCACCGCAAGCAGCGACGGGTACTTGGCGGCCAGCATCACGGTTGCCACCTGGGTCTTGTCGCCGATTTCCGCAATGAAGAAGCTGACGAGCGTAACCGTGAACGCGCGGGCATGCCCGGTCGTCTTCGGCCCCCCCTCGTCGAGGAGGGAATCGGGCTTCAGCGCCCACAGCGCTGCCAGCAGGAAGGAAAGGCCCAGCGATATCTTGAGCAGGTCCGGCCGCAGCGCCTGCCGCAACAAGACTCCGACATAAGCGGCCACCGTGTGATTGGCCAGAGTGGCCAACCCGATTGCCGACACGATGGTCCATGGCCGCTGGAAGCGGGCCGCCAGCACGATGGCCAGCAACTGCGTCTTGTCGCCGATCTCGTTGACGGCGATCGTCGCCGCGGATATCAGGAAGTCGCGCGTAGGACAGTCTTGACGAGAGCTGATTCAGGCCAGGCTCGGCGCGAGCCAGCGTTCCAGTTCCGAGGGTTCGACGGCGCGCCGGCGCGCCAGATCCTCCAGCTGATCGCGGCCGATCGGCCCGACGTTGAAGTAGCGCGCCTGCGGATGCGCAATGTAGAAGCCCGCTACCGAAGAAGCCGGCGTCATCGCGAAATTCTCGGTCAATCCCATACCGATCTGCTGCGCCTCCAGGACCTCGAACAGTCGCCGCTTCACCGAGTGCTCCGGACACGCCGGGTAGCCCGGCGCCGGCCGGATGCCCTGGTAGGCCTCGGCGATCAGCTGGCCCTGATCCAGGCGTTCGGCCGACGCGTAGCCCCACAGCTCGCGCCGCACGCGCTCGTGCATCAACTCGGCCAGCGCCTCGGCCAGCCGGTCGGCCAGCGCCTTCAGCATGATCACGTTGTAGTCGTCGTGCTCGGCCGCAAGACGCTTTTCCTGCTGCTCCAAGCCGGCGCCGCCGGTTACCGCGAACATCCCGATGTGATCTGCCACGCCCGAGTCCTTTGGCGCCACGTAATCGGCGAGCGACTGGTTCGGGTTGGGCACCCCGTCGATTACCGGCTTGGCCGTCTGCTGGCGCAGTCCGTACCAGACCATCATCGGCTCGCGGCGCGATTCGTCCGCGTAGATCTCGATGTCCTCGCCCACCGCGTTGGCCGGATATAGGCCCACCACCGCGTGCGCGGCAAGCCACCGCCCGGCGATCACCTTGTCGAGCAGCGCGCGTGCGTCCTTCAGCAGTGCGCGCGCCTGCGGGCCGACCGTCGGATCGTCCAGAATCTTCGGATACGGACCGGCCAGGTCCCAGGTCTGCAGGAACGGGCCCCAGTCGATGTAGCGGGCCACCTGGGCCAGGTCCACGTTGCGCATCGGCCGGCGACCCAGGAACGTCGGCCGCGTCGGCCGGAAGCCGCTCCAGTCGATCCGGGTCGCGTTGGCGCGCGCCTTGGCGAGCGAGATAATCTCCGGCCCACGCCGCCCGGCATGCTGCTCGCGCACCCGCACATACTCGGCTCGCAAGTCGGCCAGATACTTGACCGAGCGTTCGGGTGTCACCAGCGCCTGGCACACCGACACCGAACGGCTCGCATCCGAGACATACACGACCGCTCCGTCGTAGTGGGGGGCAATTTTCACGGCCGTGTGCACGCGCGAGGTGGTGGCGCCGCCGATCAGCAGCGGGATCGAGAAGCTCTGCCGCTTCATCTCGCGCGCCACGTGCGCCATTTCCTCGAGCGACGGCGTGATCAGGCCGCTCAGGCCGATCATCGCCGCGCCGCACTCGCGAGCAGTCTGCAGGATCTTCTCGGCCGGCACCATGACGCCGAGGTTGATGACCTCGAAGTTGTTGCACTGGAGCACGACAGCGACGATGTTCTTGCCGATGTCGTGCACATCCCCTTTGACCGTCGCGATCACGACCTTGTGGCGCGCGGACAGACCGCCGCCCGATGCCGCCTTCTGCGCCTCGATGAAGGGCACCAGGTGCGCCACCGCCTGTTTCATCACCCGGGCCGACTTCACGACCTGCGGCAGGAACATCTTGCCGGCGCCGAACAGGTCGCCGACCACGTTCATGCCGTCCATCAGCGGACCCTCGATCACCTCGATCGGGCGCCCGCCGCGCGCTTCGACCTCGAGTCGGGCTTCCTCGGTGTCCTCCAGCACGAACTGTGTGACGCCGTGCACCAGCGCATGCACCAGGCGCTGCGCGACCGGCGTCTCGCGCCAGGCCAGATCCTCCTCGCGCACGCGTCCCTCCTTCTTCAGCCCCTCGGCGAACTGGACCAGCCGCTCCCCGGCGTCGGGCCTGCGGTCCAGCACCACGTCCTCGACCCGCTCGCGCAAGTCAGGGTCGATGTCTTCGTACACTCCCAGCTGGCCGGCATTGACGATGCCCATCGTCAGGCCAGCGCGGATCGCGTGATAGAGGAACACCGTGTGGATGGCCTCGCGCACGTGGTCGTTGCCGCGAAACGAAAATGACACGTTGGATACGCCGCCACTGCAATGCACGCCGGGCAGGTGCTGCCGGATCCAGTGCACCGCGCGGATGAAGTCGACCGCGTAGCGGCTGTGCTCCTCGATGCCTGTGGCGATCGCGAAGATGTTCGCATCGAACACGATGTCCTCGGCGGCGAAGCCCGCCGGTCCGGTCAGCAGCTCGTAGCAGCGGTGGCAGATCGCCACCCGGCGCTCGAAGGTGTCCGCCTGACCCTGCTCGTCAAAAGCCATCACGATGACCGCAGCCCCGTAGCGGCGGGCCAGCCGCGCCTGGCGCAGGAATTCGGCCTCACCCTCCTTGAGCGAGATCGAATTGACGATGCACTTACCCTGCACGCACTTCAGCCCCGCTTCGATAACGCTCCACTTGGAGCTGTCGATCATCAGCGGAACGCGCGCGATATCGGGTTCGGAGGCGATCAGATTCATGAACCGCCGCATCGCCTCGGGCGAATCCAGCATCGCCTCGTCCATATTCACGTCGATCATCTGGGCGCCGTTTTCGACCTGCTGACGCGCGACCGAAACCGCCTCCTCGAACTGCCCGTTCAGAATCAGGCGCGCGAACTGGCGCGAGCCGGTCACGTTGGTGCGCTCGCCGACGTTGACGAACAGCGTCTCGGGTCCGATGTTCAGCGGCTCCAGACCGGCCAGCCGCAACTGCGACGCGGTCACCGCCACCTTGCGCGGCGCAAGGCCCGACACCGCCTGCGCGACAGCGCGGATGTGCTCGGGCGTGGTGCCGCAGCAGCCACCGACCAGGTTCACGAATCCGCTGCGTGCGAACTCGGCCAGCAGGCTCGAGGTGACGTCGGGCGTCTCGTCGAAGCCCGTGTCCGACATCGGATTGGGCAGGCCAGCGTTCGGGTAGACGCTGACGAACACGTCCGCCTTGGCCGACAGCTCCTCGATGTACGGGCGCATCAGCGCCGCGCCCAGCGCACAATTGATGCCTACGGCCAATGGCCGCGCGTGCCGCACCGAGTTCCAGAAGGCTTCCACGGTCTGGCCCGACAGCAGCCGGCCCGAGGCATCCGTCACCGTGCCGGAGATGATCAGAGGCACGCGCGCGCCGCGCCGCTCGAATTCCTGCTCGATCGCAAAGATCGCCGCCTTGGCGTTCAAGGTGTCGAATATCGTCTCGATCAGCAGCAGATCGACCGCACCGTCCAGCAGCCCGCGTGCCTGCTCGCCGTAGGCCTGCGCCAGCTCGTCGAAGCTGACGTTGCGCGCACCCGGATCGTTCACGTCGGGCGAGATCGAGGCCGTCCGCGGCGTCGGCCCCAGCGCGCCGGCCACGAAGCGCGGCGCCCTGTCCGACGCATAGGCTTCGCAGGAGCGGCGCGCGATGCGCGCCGCTTCCACGTTCATCTCGTAGGCGAGGTCGCCCAGCCCGTAGTCCAGCTGTGCGATCCGGTTGGCCCCGAACGTATTGGTCCCGATGATGTCGGCGCCGGCGGCCAGGAACTGCGCGTGGATGTCCTCCAGCACCTCCGGGCGGGTGAGTTGCAGCAACTCGTTGTCGCCCTTCAGGTCGACCGGATGCGCCGCGAAGCGGGGCGTGCGGTCGCGGCCGCGAAACTCGTCCTCGCTCAGCTTCAACCGCTGGATCATCGTGCCCCTCGGTCCATCCAGGATCACGATGCGGCGGGTGAGCAGGTCGCGCAGTCGGGCTTCGGTGTCGGGCAAATCAGTCTCGCAGCCGGGGGAGGATGGATCCGATTGTATCGGGGCGTGCTACCCGCCTTCGCGCTGCCCTCCTTCTCGCGGTGCGTTTCGGAGGGGAACCGCGCTTCGGCGGGCAGGCGCTAAGGC
>VBCK01000055.1 GCA_005882215.1 Betaproteobacteria bacterium
GCGGCCAGCTCCAGCCGAATGACCTCGACCGGCGCCTGCCAGGCCTGATGCGTCGTCAGCACGACCGCCCCGCCGCTGCCGACGCGTTCGGCGATCAGCCGGTTCAGGATTTCGACGCCGTTTCGGTCCAGCGCATTGAACGGTTCATCCAGGATCCAGACCCGCGCCTGGCGAGCCACAGTCAAGCGCGCCAGGCCGATGCGCCGCTTCTGGCCCTGGGACAGCTGACCCGCCGGCCACTGGGCGAACCGTTCGATCGCGAGCAGGCGCAACGCCTGCTCCAATCGGTCGGCGTCCACGCGAAGTCCGGCCATTGCAGCCCAGGTGCGCAGGTTCTCGGTCGCAGTCAAGTCGTCCTTGACGCCGTTCAGATGTCCTACGTAGACCAGATCGGCTCCGTACTCGTCGCGCACCTGAGCGATGGGTCGGCCTTGCCAGCGCACCTCGCCGAAAGTCGGCCTCAGCAGGCCGCACAGGATCCGCAACAGGCTGGTCTTGCCGGCGCCGTTGTCGCCGGCGATGTGCAGGCAGCGGCCGGCGTCGAGCCCGAAGGAGAGCTGGTCGAACAGGCGCCGATGACCGCGCTCGCACTGCAGTTCGACCGCCTCCATTATGGGACTATCCATCCGTGCACCGCGGCGGCTTCGAACGCATCATCTTGCAAACAGCAGGACGACCGCACTGGCTGCGATCGCCTCGCCGCGTCCGATGAAACCCAGCCGCTCGGTCGTCTTGCCTTTCACGTTGACCCTTGTCGGGTCGGCATTCAGCAGAGCCGCGATGGAGCGGCCGATGGCGTCGGCGTAAGGGGCGATCCTGGGCCGTTCAGCGAACACGATGCAATCGAGGTTGCCCAGGCGCCAGCCGTCCTGCTGCACGCGCTGCGCCACTTCAGACAGCAAGGCGCGGCTGTCGGCCCCGTGATAGCGCGGATCGGAATCCGGATAGAGGCGGCCGATGTCTCCGAGCGCGGCCGCCCCGAGCAACGCGTCGGTGATCGCGTGCAGCAACACATCGGCATCCGAGTGTCCGAGCAGGCCCTGCTCGTGCTCGATCGAGACGCCGCCCAGCACGAGCCGGCGGCCGGGCACGAGTGCGTGCACATCGAATCCCTGCCCTACCCGGATCGGATCTACCATCGCCCGTTCGCCTTCAATACCGCCTCCGCGAGCGGCCAATCCGCCGGCGTCGTGACCTTCAGATTGCTGTCGATTGCGTTCACGACCCGCGGGCGGATGCCCATTCGTTCCACTGCGCCGGCCTCGTCGGTGATTGCGTCCAGGTCCTGGCACTTCTCCAGCGCGCGCAGCAGGATACCGAAAGGAAAAAGCTGTGGCGTCTGGGCGCGCCACAGTCCGGTCCTTTCCACCGTTTCGATCACTGCCGCGCCGTCGACCCGCTTCAACGTGTCCGAAAGCGGTTCCGCCAGCAGTCCACCCGCATCGTGCACCCCGACCGCGTCGATCAGGGCCGTCAAGTCCCGCGCCGACAGGCAGGGACGGGCCGCGTCATGCACCAGCACCCGATCGTCCAAATCGATCTCGCCGGCAAGCGCGCGCAGGCCGTTTCGTACGCTCTCGGCCCGCGAAGAGCCGCCGACCGGCGCGAGCCGCACGCCGCTCGGCAACGCCAGCGCGGCCGCGTGCGGGTCGGCCGGGGCTACTACGATCAGGACCCGCGCAACGCGCGGATCGGACATCAGGGCCCGCACCGAATGCTCGAGCAGCGTGCATCGCCCGATACGCTGGTACTGCTTCGGAGTGTCGCTTCCCATCCGCGAGCCTTGTCCGGCTGCGGGGATCAGACCGAAGAAGCGGATGGCCAAGGCTGGGAATCCGGATTGCGGTGTTATCGTGCGTGCCGCCGCGCTGCCTGAGCGAATCGCCGGAATGCGCGGCCTCTTCGGATGAATTCTCGCACGCTATGAGCGAGTGCCTTTCGACCCGCCCGATCGAAGTTGCCGTGCCGCTGCTGAAGCCGGCCGAGCGCTTCGTGATCGGTCGACCGGCCGGCTCGGCCGACTCGCTGTTGCTGGCGAAACTGGCCGATCGCGAACGGCAAAACGGCCACCTGACGGTGGTCATCTGTGCCGATGCGTTGGACGTGCATCGCCTGTCCGAGGAGCTGCCCTACTTCGAGCCGGTGCTGACGGTGCGCGCGTTTCCGGACTGGGAAACGCTTCCCTACGACA
This sequence comes from Betaproteobacteria bacterium, assembly GCA_005882215.1. GTDB lineage: Bacteria > Pseudomonadota > Gammaproteobacteria > Burkholderiales > Burkholderiaceae_F > VBCK01. The sequence continues at coordinate 2,192 of VBCK01000055.1, forward strand.
TCCTGTCTCCGCACCCGGACCTGGCCTCGGAGCGGATCGAAACGCTGTATCGCCTGATGACCCGCCAGCCCGCCGCCGACACGCCCGGCACCGACGTGCTGCTGGTGGCCGCCGGCACGGCCACGCAGCGCCTCGCGCCACCGTCTTTTGTCGCGGCGCGCACGTTCTGGCTGCGCCAGGGACAGCGGATCGACGTCGAGCAGTTGCGCTCGCAACTGGCGCTGGCCGGCTACCACGCCGTGTCTCAGGTGGTCGGGCCCGGCGAGTTCTCGTTGCGCGGCGGGCTGATCGACTTCTTCCCGACCGGTGCGACGCTGCCGCTGCGGCTGGATCTGCTGGACGACGTGGTCGAGACGATCCGCGCGTTCGACCCGGACAGCCAGCGAAGCGTCTACCCGGTGCCCGAGGTTCGCCTTCTGCCGGGGCGCGAGTTTCCGTTCGAGGAGCAGGCACGCACCGCCTTTCGCGGGCGCTGGCGCGACGCGTTCGAGGGCGATCCGAGCCGCGCACCGCTCTATCGGGACGTGGGCAATGGCATCGCGGGCGCCGGGATCGAGTACTACCTGCCGCTGTTCTTCGATCAAACGGCAACGCTGATCGACTATCTGCCGCGCGAGTCCCGCATCGTGCTGCATGGTCCGGTTGAGGCTTCCATGCGGCGCTTCTGGAACGAGACCAGCGAGCGCTACGCCTTCCTGTCGCGCGACGCGCAGCGCCCCTGCCTGGCGCCCGGGAAGCTGTACCTGTCGGCCGAGGAGCTGTTCCTGCAGCTCAAGCCGTTTGCCCGCCTCGCGCTGTCTGAATCCGATCACCCGGACTTCGAGCCCTTGCCCGCGCTCGCGGTCGACCGCAAGAGCGCCGATCCGGTCCAGCAGCTGCGCGATTGGTGCGAACAGTTTGCCGGCCGTGTGCTGCTGGTGGCCGACTCGCCCGGGCGCCGCGACACGATGTCGCAGATGCTGTCCGAGTCGCGGCTGCCCTTCACGGATTGCGAACGCTTCGAGGACTTCGCCGGCTCCGACGCGCGGCTGATGCTGGGAACGGCGCCGCTGCACCAGGGATTCGCCTCGCCGACGGCGCGACTGGCCGTGGTGACCGAGGCCGAGCTGTATGCGGCCAATCCGCGGCGCCAGCGCCGCACTCAACGAGACCGCGCCACCAACGTCGATGCGGTCGTGCGCGACCTGGCCGAGCTGCGTACCGGTGATCCGGTCGTGCACATCGAGCACGGAATCGGGCGCTACCTGGGACTGGAGGCGCTGGATCTTGGAGAAGGACCGACCGAGTTCCTGCACCTGCAATACGCGAACGAGGCCAAGCTGTACGTGCCGGTTGCACAGTTGCACCTGATCGGGCGCTACATCGGCGCCGATCCGGACGCTGCGCCGCTGCATGCGCTGGGCGGCGGCGAATGGGACCGGGCACGGCGCCGCGCGGCCCGCCAGGTGCGCGACACGGCGGCCGAACTGCTGAACCTGTATGCGGCGCGGGCCGCGCGCGAAGGCCACGCGTTCAAGTTCTCGGAGCGCGACTACCAGGCCTTCGCCGAGGGATTCGACTTCGAGGAAACGCCGGATCAGCGCGCCGCCATCGAGGCCGTGCTGAAGGACATGCGCGCGGGCTTTCCGATGGACCGCCTGGTGTGCGGCGACGTGGGCTTCGGCAAGACCGAGGTGGCGCTGCGGGCGGCGTTTGCCGCGGTGGCCGGCGGCCGGCAGGTCGCCGTCCTTTGCCCGACCACGCTGCTGGCCGAGCAGCACGTGCAGACGTTTCGCGATCGCTTCTCGCAGTGGCCGGTGACAATCGGCGAGCTGTCGCGCTTCCGCTCCACGCGTGAAGTCGCCCAGATCCTCGAGGGGCTGGCCGATGCCCGCATCGACATCGCGATCGGCACCCACAAGCTGCTGTCGCCCGATGTCCGCTTCGGTCGGCTCGGACTGGTGATCATCGACGAGGAGCATCGCTTCGGTGTGCGCCAGAAAGAGCGGCTCAAGTCGCTGCGCGCCGAAGTCGATGTACTGACCTTGACCGCGACGCCGATTCCCCGCACGCTGGCGATGTCGCTGGAGGGAATCCGCGATTTCTCGGTGATCGCGACCGCGCCGCAACGGCGGCTGGCGATCAAGACCTTCGTGTGCCCGGAAAGCGGCGGCCTGATTCGCGAGGCCTGCCTGCGCGAGCTCAAGCGCGGCGGACAGATCTACTTCCTGCACAACGCGGTCGAAACGATCGAGCAACGCCACCGGCTGCTCTCCGAATTGGTACCGGAAGCGCGCATCCGGATCGCCCACGGGCAGATGCCCGAGCGCGAGCTGGAGCATGTGATGAGGGATTTCTATCAGCAGCGCTTCAACCTGCTGCTGTGCACGACGATCATCGAAACCGGGATCGATGTGCCGACCGCCAACACGATCCTGATGCACCGCGCGGACCGGTTCGGCCTGGCCCAGCTGCATCAGCTGCGCGGCCGGGTCGGACGCTCCCATCATCAGGCCTACGCCTACCTGATGGTTCCGTCCCAGGATGGCCTGAGCCGCAACGCGGAGAAGCGTCTGGAAGCGATCCAGAATCTGGAGGAGCTCGGAAGCGGCTTTTACCTGGCCATGCACGACCTGGAGATCCGCGGAGCCGGCGAGGTTCTGGGCGAGGCGCAATCCGGGAACCTGCAGGAAGTCGGATTCGACCTGTACACGCAGATGCTGAACGCCGCGGTGCGCGCGCTGCGCAGCGGCCGCGAGCCGGACCTGATGCAGCCGCTGGCGGCCGTGACCGAAATCAACCTGCATACACCCGCGTTGCTGCCGGCCGACTATGTCGGCGATGTTCAGCAACGGCTTTCGCTGTACAAGAAGCTGGCCTCGTGCGAAGACGACGCGAGCCTGGACGCGCTGCGGGAGGAGCTGGTCGATCGGTTCGGCAGACTTCCGCCGGCGGCACGCGCTCTGCTGGAGACCCACCGACTGCGGCTGATCGCCGCGCGCCTGGGCGTTCGCAAGATCGACGCCTCGTCCGACTCGATCGGGCTGCAGTTCAGCCCCGAGACGCCGGTCGATCCGGCCCGGGTGATTCAGTTGATGGGACGCGACAAGCGGCTGCGGCTGGCCGGGCCCGATCGGCTTCGATTGAGCGTGACAACGCCCCAGGTCGAAAACAGGCTGCTGGAGCTGCACGGTCTGCTGAAAGAGCTGGCGTGAACAGCGCGGTGCGGCCGGCGGACCGTGCGCCCGATGCGCCGATGGACCTGGTCCTTCAGGCCCCGGATCTGTCGCCGGAAGCCATCGACGCGTTCCGGCGGCGCTTTCCGGCGGCTCCAATTCGCCGCCAGACCGCTTCGGTCCGGCTCGTCGGAGTCGATCTTGCGCCCGAGCTGGCGCATGAGGTCGCGGAGCTGGCCGCTCGCTGGCGCTGCGACGCGACGCTGGTTTCGCCACGGATGGTCCTGTCCGAATTCCGAGTGCTGGCCCTGGACATGGATTCGACCTTGATCCGGATCGAATGCATCGACGAGCTGGCGCGGCTGGCGGGCCTCGGTCCCGAAGTGGCCGCGATCACCGAGGCCGCCATGCGCGGGCAGATCGCCGACTACTCGGAAAGCCTGCGCCGGCGCGTGGCGCTGCTGGCCGGAGCGGACGCGTCGCTGCTGCGGGCGGTTGCGCAGCAACTGCCGTTGTCGCCCGGAGCCGAACGCCTGCTCGGGGTGACGCGCCGTAGCGGGCTTCAGACGTTACTCGTGACCGGCGGCTTCGGGTTCTTTGCGAGGACGCTGCAGGGCCAGCTCGGCATCGATCGGGTGTGGGCCAACGAAGTGCAGGTACGTGACGAGCGGTTGACCGGAGTCGTGCACGGGCCCGTTGGGACTGCCGGGCAACTGGTCGATGCGCAGGGCAAGGCGAAGGCCCTGGAGCAGGCGTGCGCCGACGCCGGCTGCCCGACCGAACAGGCGATCGCGATCGGCGACGGCGCCAACGACCTGCCGATGCTGGCGCTGGCCGGCGTGTCGGTCGCCTACCACGCCAAGCCGCGCGTGCGGCAAAGCGCCAAGTACGCGCTGGACTACAGCGGACTGGACGGCGTGCTGGAGTGGTTCAGCGATACCCCAGCCTGATCAGGGCCGCAGCATCCCGCACCCCGGCCGCTGGGGGAGTGACCGGGTGCGGTTCCGCTCGCGTTACGCCCTTCGCCAGTGACGGGGGCTCGGGCGTGCTGACCTCGCTCCACCGCACCCGGTCACTCCCCCAGCGGCCGGGATGCTCCGCCCCAGCGAGACTCCTGGCGAGCAGGGCGACTACGCGGACGCGATGCGCTCGAAGATCGCCGCGATGCCCTGGCCGCCGCCGATGCACATCGTCACCAGCGCGTAATGGCCCTCGATCCTCTGCAACTCGTACAAGGCCTTGACCGTGATGATCGCGCCGGTTGCCCCGATCGGGTGTCCCAGCGAGATTCCGCTGCCGTTCGGGTTGACCTTGGCCGGATCGGCACCCAGTTCCTTGGTCACCGCGCATGCCTGCGCGGCGAACGCCTCGTTCGCCTCGATCACGTCCATCTGGGCCAGCGTCAGGCCGGCCTTTTCCAGCGCGATGCGGGTCGCCGGAACCGGCCCGATCCCCATGATCTTCGGATCCACGCCCGCATGGCCGTAGGCGACCAGTCGCGCCAGCACTTTGGCGCCGCGCCGGCGCGCGACTTCGCGCTCCATCAGCACGACCGCGCCGGCTCCATCGTTGATTCCGGAGGAGTAGCCCGCCGTGACGGTTCCGTTTTGCTGGGCGAACACCGCTTTCAGCTTGGCCAGGTCCTCGATTTTCACGTCGCGCCGCACGTGCTCGTCCGTGTCGAACAGCGTCGTGCCCTTCTTGGCGCGAATCTCGATCGGCACGATTTGCGACTTGAACCGGCCCTGGTCGATCGCCTGGCTGGCCCTGCGATGGCTTTCGAGCGCCAGCTGATCCTGCTGGGCGCGCGAGATGCCGTACTTCGCGGCCACGTTTTCGGCTGTCACGCCCATGTGAATCGAATCGAACGGATCGTGCAGCGCCGCCACCATCATGTCGACCAGCTGGGCCTCGCCCATCCGCTGCCCCCAGCGCGCAGACGGCATCGCGTACGGCGCGCGCGACATGCACTCGGCTCCGCCGCCGACCGCGATTGCGGCGTCGCCCAGCGCGATCGACTGCGCGGCCGAAATGATCGCCTGCAAGCCGCTGCCGCACAGACGGTTCACGGTCAGGCACGGCACGTGGTGCGCCACGCCCCCTTCGATGGCCGCCACCCGCGCCAGGTACATGTCGCGCGGTTCCGTGTGGACCACGTTGCCGAACACGACGTGGCCGACGTCGGTCCCGGGCACGCCGGCGCGGGTCAGTGCCTCGCGAACCACGGTCGCACCCAGCTGGCCGGGAGAGAAGTCCTTCAGGCTTCCGCCGAAGGTTCCGACTGCGGTGCGAACACCGCTCGTTATCACGACCTCGTTCATAACGAACCCCCCGCGCCATTCACAAGCGTCTCAGTTTCAGAAGGAACGGCCGACAGATCGTGCTCGTCGGCACCGGTCAGCCGCACATCGTAGAACTGCCCGACCGTCAGCGCTGCGCCGGCGTTGACGCGCACCACCCCGTCGATTTCGGGCGCCTCGAAGCGGGTTCGACCGATTCCGCCCTCGGGCGTGGTCTGATCGATCAGCACCTGCTCAACGCTTCCGATCCGCGCGGCAAGTCGCACGCGCGACACCTCGGCCTGAACCTGCATCAGCCGGGCCCTGCGCTCTTCGCGCACCGGTTCGGGAATCGGTTCCGGCAGGTCGTTGGCGGCCGCGCCCTGCACAGGCGAATAGGCGAAGCAGCCGACCCGGTCCAGCTGAGCCTGCCGGATGAACTCGAGCAGGGCCTCGAACTCCGCTTCGGTCTCGCCCGGGAATCCCGCGATGAACGTGCTGCGGATCGACAGGGCCGGGCAGGCGGCGCGCCAGGCGCGTATGCGGTCAATGTTGCGCTCCGCGTTGGCCGGGCGGCGCATCAGCTTCAGGATCCTCGGATGCGCATGCTGGAACGGCACATCCAGGTAAGGCAGGATGCGGCCCTGCTCCATCATCGGGACCAGGTCGTCGATGTGCGGGTATGGATAGACGTAATGCAGGCGGACCCATGCGCCCAGCCGCCCCAGCTCGAACGCGAGATTGCGAACATCGGTTCGCACCGGCCTGCCGTTCACGAAGTCGGTCCGGTAGCGCAGATCGACACCATACGCGCCGGTGTCCTGCGACACGATCAGCAGCTCGCGCACGCCCTGCCGGACCAGCCGCTCGGCCTCGTTGACCACCTCCCCGATCGGCCGCGACACCAGCTTGCCGCGCATCGACGGAATCACGCAGAACGTGCAGCTCTGGTTGCAGCCCTCGGCGATTTTCAGATACGCATAGTGAGCCGGCGTCAGCTTCACCCCGGCCGGCGGAATCAGGTCGGCAAACGGCTCGTGCGGCCGCGGCAGATGGGTGTGAACGGCTTCCAGCACCTGCTCGGTGGCGTGCGGTCCGGTCACCGCCAGCACGCTGGGATGGATACGGCGCACCAGGCGTTCACCGTCCGGCTCCGTGCGCGCGCCCAGGCATCCGGTGACGATGACCCGGCCGTTTTCCGACAACGCTTCGCCGATCGCCTGCAATGACTCCTCGACCGCCGCGTCGATGAAGCCGCAGGTGTTGACGACGACCAGATCGGCGTCGCGGTAGGTCGGGCTGATCAGGTAGCCCTCGGCGCGAAGCTGGGTCAGGATTCGTTCGGAATCGACCAGCGCCTTGGGACAGCCCAGCGATACAAAGCCGACGGATGCCGGCCTGGCCGGCCGTCGCCCCGGCATTTGCCCGGGCTTTGACGAATCGTCCGGCCGCCGGCGCCGCGGCCGCGCCGCAACGACGCTCACCCGCTTCCGCTTTTCTTTTCGGTCGGGACCGGGGGGGCAGTGAACGGGAAGGTCGAGAACATCGAACGCGTCTGGTTCTGCATGTTCTCCTGCATCTGCACGAACAGGTTCTTGCTCTGCTCGATGTAGTTAGTCATCATCGACTGGATCATCGGCGCCTGCATGTTGACGAACTGCGTCCAGGCTTCCGGCCCGATCTTGTTGGTATCGTAGAAGGCGCGGCTCTGCTCCTGAAGCTTGCGCTGGATATCGATGAAGGCCTGGATGTTCTTCTCCAGGTACGAGCCCATGATTCCCTGCATCGCGTTTCCGTAGAAGCGGATGATCTGCGACAGCACCGGGGAAGTGAACATCGGCATTCCCGCCTGCTCTTCTTCCAGGATGATCTGCAGCAGAATCTGCCGCGTCAGATCTTCGCTGGATTTGGCATCGATGACCTGGAACTCCTCCTGGTCAATCACGAGTTGCTTCACGTCGGCCAGCGTGATGTAGGTACTGGTTTGCGTGTCGTACAGCCGCCGGTTCGGGTACTTCTTGATCAAGCGTGCGCTGGCCATGTGGCTCGGATCCTTCTGAGGCGGCAGCGGTGCAGCGCGGCAACATGCGGCACCGCGATCCCGTGACACCCGTAAGGATTGTACCGTCCCGGGGCGATGGCGGCGCGCGCGGCTTTCTTAGCGCATGTGAAGGCCGCCGTTGACCGAGAAGTCGGCGCCGGTCGTGAAGCCGGCTTCATCTGTGGTCAGCCAGCCCACGATCGAAGCGATCTCCTCCGCCCTGCCGAGGCGCTTGACCGGGATCGTCTGGATGATCTTCTCGCGAACGTCCTCGCGAACCGCCATCACCATGTCGGTGGCGATGTACCCGGGCGAAACCGTGTTGACCGTGATGCCCTTGTTGGCGCCTTCCAGGGCTAGCGACATCGTGAAGCCGTGCATGCCGGCCTTGGCGGCCGAGTAGTTGCTCTGGCCGAACTGGCCCTTCTCGCCGTTGACCGACGAGATGTTGATGATGCGACCCCAGTTGCGGTCGAACATTCCGTCGATCACCTGTTTCGTGACGTTGAACAGGCTGTTCAGGTTGGTGTCGATCACCGTCCGCCAGTCGGCCAGGGTCATCTTGCGGAATATGCCGTCGCGCGTGATCCCGGCGTTATTGCAAAGGATGTCGATCGGTCCACATTCGGCCTTGACGCGCTCGAAGGCGGCGGTGGTCGATTCCCAGTCGGCGACGTTTCCGACCGAGGCGGTGAAGCGATAGCCGGTCGCGGCCTGCTCGGCGAGCCATTTCGCGTGATCCCGGGTCGGGCCACAACCCGCGATCACCCGATAGCCCAGGTCGTGGAATTTACGGCAGATGGCCGTGCCGATGCCTCCCATACCGCCCGTCACGTACGCAACCCTTGTCATCACCTGTCTCCTGCTCGAGGCGTCCGATGCGTCCAACGGCGCGATTCGTCCCTGTCGTTCTACCCTCGCGTGCTACCCGCGCTCCACGGCCACCGCCACGCCCATGCCTCCGCCGATGCACAGGGACGCCAGGCCGCGTTTGGCGTCGCGGCGCTTCATCTCGTGCAACAGCGTCACAAGGATGCGGCAGCCGGACGCGCCGATCGGGTGCCCCAGCGCGATCGCGCCGCCGTTCACGTTGATCTTGCTGGTATCCCAGGCCATCTCCTTGTTGACCGCGCAAGCCTGCGCGGCGAAGGCCTCGTTGATCTCCATCAGGTCCAGATCGGCCGGCTTCCAACCAGCGCGCTGCAGCGCCTTGCGCGAGGCGGGCACCGGACCCATACCCATCACCTTCGGGTCGACTCCCGCCGACGCGAACGCGCGTACGCGCGCGAGCACCGGCAATCCGAGCGTCTTGGCGCGCGCTTCCGACATCACGACTACAGCCGCGGCCCCGTCATTGATCCCCGAGGCATTGCCGGCCGTCACGCTGCCTTCCTTGTCGAAGGCCGGTTTCAAGGCTGCCATGCCTTCCACGGTGGCATCGCCGCGGATGAATTCATCGTCCACGAATGGCACCGGGTCGCCTTTTCGCTGGGGCACCGGAACCGCCACGATTTCCTCGCGGAAGCGACCGGCCTCGCGCGCCGCAAGCGCCTTGCGCTGGGATGCGACGGCGAACTCGTCCTGCGTCGCGCGCGAGATGCCATACTCCTTCGCGACGTTCTCGGCCGTGATTCCCATGTGATACCGGTTGTAGACGTCCCACAGACCGTCGACGATCATGCTGTCGATCAGCTTCGCGTCACCCATCCGGAAGCCGTCGCGAGATCCCGGCAGTACGTGGGGCGCCAGCGTCATGTTCTCCTGACCGCCCGCGACCAGCACCTCCGCATCGGAGTTGGCGACCGCCTGGGCGGCCAGCATCACTGCTCTGAGGCCGCTGCCACACACCATGTTGATCGTCATCGCCGGCACCGCGACCGGGAGCCCGGCTTTGATCGCGGCCTGGCGAGCCGGATTCTGCCCCGAGCCGGCCGTCAGGACCTGACCCATGATGACTTCATCGACCTGCTCGGGAGCGAGCTTGGCCCTTTTCAGGGCCTCGGCGATCACCAGCGCACCCAGTTCAGGGGCGCTAATCCGGGCAAGAGCTCCACTGAATTTCCCGATCGCGGTCCGGGTCGCGGAAACAATCACGGCTTGCTGCATCGTTCAACCTCCTGCGGTTGCATCCTGGGCCTTCTGACGGACGTAGCGCCCCGGCGCGGCTTCGATCGGCGGGTATTTCTCGCTGCCGCAAGCGACCGGGGCCTCAACCTCCCCGTCCGCGAATCCGGCCAGCCAGCGGTCCCAGTGTATCCACCAACTGCCCGCCATTTCCTGCGCTGAATCAAACCAGTCCTCCGCCCGCTGCGGCACAACGGATTGATCATTGATCCAGTAATTGCGCCGGTTCTTCGACGCCGCGTTGATCGTGCCTGCGATGTGCCCGCTGGCCCCCAGCACAAATCGCAGCTCGCCCGGAGCCACCCCGGTCAGCGCGCGGGCCGAAGCGTACGCGCCTTTCCACGGAACGATGTGGTCCTCGCGTGCCGCGAACACGTAAGTGGGCGCCTGGACCCGACCGAGGTCGACCGCAACACCGCAGGTGGAGAGCTTGTTCGGGACGATCAGGTTGTTCTCGAGGTACAGGTTGCGCAGGTACCATGAGTACATCGGACCCGGCAGATTGGTGCTGTCGCCGTTCCAGTAGAGCAGATCGAACGCGGGCGGCGGGCGGCCTTCCAGGTAGTTGTTCACCACATAGTTCCAGACCAGGTCGTTCGCGCGCAGACTCGAGAACGTATTGGCCAGATCGCGGCCCGGCATCAAGCCACCCTTGCCAATGGTCTGCTCGCGCATGCGCACGTGCGTTTCGTCGATGAAGATGTCCAGGATCCCGGCGTCCGAGAAATCGAGCAGCGAGGTCAGCAAGGTCAGACTGGCAACCGGATCGTCGCCACGCGCCCGCATCACGGCCAGGGCCGCGGCGACCAGCGTGCCGCCGACGCAAAAGCCCAACGCGTTAAGCTGGCCGGCGCCCGAGATCTCCCGCGCCACGTTCAGCGCCGCGATCGGGCCGCGCTCCACGTAATCGTCCCACGTCAACCCGCTTTGATCCCGGCCGGGGTTGCGCCACGAGACCATGAACACCGTATTGCCGCGTTCGACACAGAATCGAACCAGGGAGTTGTCGGGCTGCAGGTCCAGGATATAGAACTTGTTGATACACGGCGGGACGATCACGAACGGCCGGGCCCGCACCCTGGCTGTCAGCGGCTTGTACTGGATCAGCTGGATCAGATCGTTTTCGAACACCACCGATCCCTCGCTGGTCGCCACGTTTCGGCCGATCTCGAAGGCCGTCTCATCGGTCTGCGAGATCTTGCCCTTGACCACATCCTCCAGCAAATTCTGCAGCCCATGCGTCAGGCTGCCGCCCTTGGTCTCGATCAGTCGCTTCTGGACCTTGGGATTGAACGCGAGAAAGTTCGAAGGCGCCGTCGCGTCGACCCACTGGGACACGGCAAATCGCACCCGTGCCTTCGTTTTCGGGTCGGCCTCCACGTTGGCCGCCAGCTCGTTCATGAACTCCGCGTTGATCAGGTAGGTGCGCGCCGCGAACGAAGCGAGCGAGTTCTCCTGCCAGGCCGGGTCGGAAAAGCGTGGGTCGCGGATCGGAGCCGCAGTCCGGTCCGGGTGCGTCACGAAATCGTTCCAGATGGCGGTCATCGCTTTCACATAGCGGTCCTGCAGCTCGGCCAGCCGTTGGGGCGAGATCGACAGGCCGGGCAGCGTCGGTGGCTGCGTGGCGGCCGGCAGCCACCAGCGCATCCACGACGCCAGCCCGTACGGATCGTCGACTGACGCAACCGGTACGGACGCGTCCCCAGTGGGCGTGTTCGCGCGGTTCTCCGTCGTCATTTTGCGTTGGTGTCGCGCCGCGTGCACGGCCGACTCTCTGTCTCCACGGTCCCATTGTGGCGACCGTCGCACACCCGTGTCAAACGAGGGAACGATCCGCTCAGGCCTGCAACCAGATCAGCGCCGCGTGGCGCCCGCTGACTCGATCCCGCCTGAAACTGTAGAACCTCGCCGGATCGCTGGCCGTACACCACTGGCCGCCGCAAACGGACCGCACCCCGACCTGGGCCAGCGCCTGTCGCGCCAACGCCCCAGCAGCACGGGAAGGCAGTCCGCAACCGTCACGCAGCAGACGACGCCGGCCGCTGTCGCGGTCGATGCATCGGCGGCCACCGGCGTCGATCCGACCGACTCGGCCTCGACCACGTGGGATCCGTGCTGCAGCGCCAGCCAGCGCGGTGGCGCCGGAAGGTACGCATTCAGCAGCACACGATTGCGCTCGATCCGTTCCTCCCGGTCGCCGCTACCCAGTCCCAGATTCATCCCGCCGTTCGCGCCGGCGCCCCAGGCTCCTTCCGACACACCGCCGCCGCGGGTGGTGACGAACGCGCGCACCCGCTCCGGTGCCGGCCAATCGGGAACGATCCAATCGGGGGGAAGCTCCAACGTCGTCATGTCCGCACGCTGCGGCCGCACGTTGTTCATCGATCCAGGTCGGACACGTCCACTGGCCGATCGGGTTCGAATCCCACCGAGCGCATCAGCGCCCGAAGGTCATCCGGCGGGGGCCGAAACCACGCCAGGGTGCGCCCGTGGCCCGGATGCCTGAGCGACAGGCGGCAGGCATGCAAGGCCTGCCGTTTCAGGCCCAGCGCCGCGCCACCCGCGGCCGGGCGGCGCTTCGAATACAACGGGTCTCCCACCAGGGGATGTCCGATCGACTCCAGGTGCACCCGGATCTGGTGGGTGCGACCGGTGTCGAGGCGACATGCGAGCCAGCTCAGCGCAACCCCGAGCTGGCCGGCCGCCGGTTCGGACACCGCAATCCGCCAATAACGGGTGCGCGCGAAGCGGGCGTCCGCCCGCCTGCTGACCTGGAATCGGAGCCGATTGCGGCGATCGCGCGACAGCGCGGCGTCGATGGTGCCTGCGTCGGGCGCGATGCCGGTGGCGATCGCCCAGTACTCGCGCACAACGATCCGCTGCTGCAATTGGCGCACCAGGTCGAGCTGCGCCGACACGGTCTTGGCAACCACCATCAGGCCCGACGTGCCGGCGTCGAGCCGATGCACGATACCGGCCCGCGGGACCACGGACAGCTCCGATCGATGCGCGAGCAGCCCGTTCAGCAGGGTTCCGCTCCAGTTGCCCGCGCCCGGGTGTACGACCAGTCCGGGCGGCTTGTCGATCACGATCAGCAGCTCGTCCTCGTGCACGATCGCCAACTGCATCGGCTCCGGCTTGAACGCGACCGCCTCGGCCGGCTCCCGCACGTCGATTTCGACCTGATCACCCGGGGCCACCCGCTCGCTGGCACGCGCCCCCTTCGAGTTGATCCGCGCACCCCCCTGGCTGATCCAGACCTGAATGCGGCTGCGAGAAACCGACGGCAGGCTGGCGGCGAGCGCGCGGTCCAGCCGCCAGCCACCGTGTTCGGCGGGCACCGTCAGCCGGACCGGTCCCGTCGGCGCCGGATCCGATGCGTCCGAATCGTCATCGAGAATTTGCTCGACCAGGCTGTCCACCGCTTCGTGCTGCTCGATATAATGCGGCCATCCCATGGATATGCCCATCTGCAGCGGCGGCCCTCGGCGCCCGGCCTCACCCTATCGGACGCTCAGGCGCGTCGTCATGCTGGCGGGCGCCCTCGCGCTGGCCGCGTGCAGCTCGCTCGAAAAGGATGCTACCGCGAAGTGGGATGCCGATCGCCTGTACAAGGAAGGCCACTCCGAGCTGCAGGCGGGCAACTGGAATCACGCCCGCGAGTTGCTCGAGAAGCTGGAGAGCCGGTATCCGTTCGGTCGCTACGCGCAGCAGGGGCAGATCGAGATCGCGTACGCGTATTACAAGCAGGGCGAGACGGCCGACGCTCTGGAGGCGGCGGATCGCTTTCTTAAGGCCAATCCAAGCCATCCGAACGCCGACTACGTCCACTACCTGAAGGGCCTGATCAACTTCATCGAGCCGCCCGCATTCGTTGGGCGGTTGATCGGCTACCGGGTCAGCGAGCGCGACCCGAAGGCGATGCGCGACTCGTTCGAGGCCTTCAAGGAGCTGGTGTCGCGCTTCCCCGACAGCCGCTACGCGCCAGATGCGAGGATACGCCTGCGCTACCTGCAGAACGCGCTGGCCGCCCACGAGGTGCGGGTCGCCGACTACTACTATCGGCGCGGCGCGTATATTGCCGCGCTTGAACGCGCGCAGGGCGCGCTGCGCGAATTTCCGGGCGCGGCCGCGCAACAGGAGGCCTTGACGCTGATTGCGCAGTCGTACGAGAGGCTCGGCCTGACCGAACTGCAGGCGGACGCCGAGCGCGTGTTGCGGCTGAACTTCCCGCAGCCCGTCGCCGTCAAGACCCCTTGAAAAACCCGCAGGCGGCCGCCTGATCGCGCGTCAGCGCGAACGGCGGCAGGCTTTCCAATACCGTCTTGCCATAGGATTTGCTGAGCAGGCGGCCGTCCAGGATCATCAGCACCCCGCGGTCTTTTTCGTCTCGAATCAGTCGCCCCACGCCCTGTTTGAGCAGCGTGACGGCCTGCGGAAGCTGGAATTCGATGAACGGGTTACGACCCTCTTGGCGCAGTTTTCGAATGCGCGCCTGCACCAGTGGATCATCGGGCGGCGCAAACGGCAGCTTGTCGATAACCACCAGCGACAGCGCATCGCCCCGCACGTCGATGCCTTCCCAGAAACTGATCGATCCGACCAGCACGGCGCCGGCCGCGCCGCGGTAAGTCTGCAACAGGTTGCGACGGGTCCCCTGCCCCTGGATCAGCAGCGGAAATTCGGTCCCGCTGTCGCGCATGTGCCGTTGCAATCGGGTCGCGACCCGCTCGACGGCCTTCAAAGTTGCGCACAGCACGAAGGCCCGCCCGCCGCTGGCGCAGATCACGGGCCAGGCCGCATCGGCCACGTCCTCGGCAAAGTGTTCCGAATTCGGCGACGGCAGCGGATCGGGCAGATACAGCAGGGCCTGCGCCGCGAAGTCGAACGGGCTGTCCCATCGGCGCGTGGTCGCGCTCAGGCCTATTTCGCCCAGAAAGGCATCGAAACGCGATGCCACCGTCAATGTCGCCGACGTCATGATCCAGGCCTGTGCCACGCGCTGGCGCGCGCGCGCGAACGAGTCGCGGATCGAAAGCGGTGTCGCCTGAAATTGCGCGCCCGAGGTCGATGCCGAAATCCACCGGACCACGCCATCGGTCGCGGCCTCGGCCGCCTGCGGAGCCAGGGTCGCCGCACGCCAATCCTGCAACAGCGCGCGCAGCCTCTGCAGGCGCGGCGCGAGCAGGTCGAGCTCCGGATCGCGGCCTGCATTGCGCTCCAGTGCCTCATGCAGGTGTTCGGCCCGCTGCTGCAGCACGCCCAGGGCCGCGTCCAGCTCCGTTCGCTCGGGCAGACGATCGAGGGCAATCCTTGCCCCGGCGGCCAGGCCCGCCTGAGCCAGGCTCGCCCGGATTGCCCGCGCCGCCTGCTCGAGCGAGCGCGTCAGATCGACCCAGGGCGCGCCGTCGCGCGCCGAATGCAGACCCGCCGCCAGCGCGTCCGCCGCCAGTTCGGCGACCTGGGCGAGCGACCAGCCCTCGCCGAAGAATTCGATCCCGGTCCGCGGCAGGTGGTGCGCTTCGTCCAGCACCACCGTATCCACGGACGGCAGCAACTCTCCAAAACGCTCATCGCGCAACGCCATGTCGGCCAGAAACAGGTGGTGATTCACGATCACGACCTGAGCCGCCAGTGCGCGGCGCCTGGCCCGGTACACGAAGCACGGTTCGAACTGCGGACAGTCGGCCCCCAGGCAGTTGTCCTGAGTGGAAGTGACCGCGTGCCAGATTCCGGCAGTCTCGGGAACCGTGGACACTTCGGCCCGATCGCCGCTGGAGCTGACGCGCGCGAACCGTTCGATCAGCCGGACGTAACCGGCTGCCTCCCGGGTCTCTTGCAGGCCATCGCTGACGGCGCGGTTCAGGCGGTGCAGGCAGATGTAATTCTGCCGCCCCTTCAGCAGCACGGCGTCAGTTCGAGCCTGTAACGCACGGCTGACGGTCTGCAGGTCCTTGTCGAAAATCTGGTCTTGGAGCGTCTTGGTGCCGACGGACACCAGCACCTTCCCGCCGGCCAGCAGGCTGGGAACCAGGTACGCGAACGTCTTGCCAGTTCCGGTTCCGGCTTCCGCTACCAATGTGCCGCGCTCGACGATTGCGTCGAACACGGCCAGCGCCATTTCCCGCTGCGACGGCCGTGCGACGAAACCCGGTACCGATCTGGCGAGAGCGCCGTCGGCCGCGAACGCCTCGGCGACCTGCTGCCGCCGGGCCGCGATGTCTTCCCGCGCCGGGTCGACCCGCTCGGCAGCCATCAGGCCGGGATATCCGGCACGAGCTCCATTTGCAGCCGAGCGATGCAATCGCGCAACATTAGCCTGCGCTTCTTGAGCCGACGCAGCCTCAGTTCGTCCACACCAGGCTGCTGTGACAAGCGTTCGATCGCGTCGTCCAGATCGCGGTGCTCGGTTTGTAACTCGACGATCCGGAGCTTGATCTGTTCCTCATCCATGGTGAAGGCCAGGCACCTCCCACGGCGTCGATACCGCAATGCTAGCAGGAGCGGAAAAAGGGGCACTAGGCGGCCGAATCTCGCTGATAGACTGCCGCCCGTTCCGCCCTACCATTGACGCGTGACATCCCCTCAGTTCAAAGTCAGCGCGGCCATTGCCGAGCATCTGGGCGACCGGTCCGAACAGCAGGACCGCGTTGCGATCCTGACCAGCGAGCGAAACCCTGGCACCCTTCTGGCCATTGTGGCCGACGGGATGGGCGGGCGTACGGGCGGACGCATGGCGTCCGATCAGGTCGTCTCGACCGCGACCAATCTGTTCCAGGAGTTGTCCGAACGCGATACGACGCTGTCCGGCCTGCTGCGGCAGATCGCCTCCGAGGCGCACACGGTGATCCGGCTGTCGGCGTTGTCCAGCGAAAAGGAGCCGCACAGCACGATCGCCGTCTTGATGGTCAAGCGCGACTTTGCGATCTGGGGTCATGCCGGAGACAGCCGGTTGTACTTGTGCCGTGCGGGGCGCGTGATCCGTCGCACCGTCGATCACACGGTGGCCTCGCAGCTGACAGCGGAGGGCCGACATGCGGAAGCCGAAATAGCGGCGCAACACTATAAGAACGTGCTGTTCAGCGCGCTCGGAATCCGCAACGAATTGACGCTCGACCTCGACGAAACGCAGGATCTGCGGGTCGGCGATGCCTTCCTGCTGGCCAGCGACGGCCTATGGGCCTACTTTGAGGACGGCGAGATCGCCTCGGTGCTGGACCGGCTGCCGCCGCGCGAGGCGTCCAAACAGCTGGTGAAGCTGGCGCGCGAACGCGCCGAGGGCCGCGGCGACAACCTGTCGCTGGCGATCGTGAAGCTGGAGGCGCCGCTGGATGTGCCGAAGTTCGAGGTTCCGGAAGGATCCGTGATCCCTTTTACCTGACCTCTTGCGGCTGCTGCGCCGCATCGGTGGTTTCCTGCAGCATCTGGGCCTTGCGCTTGCGCTCCCGCTCGTCGCGGGCTTTCTGGTTTTCCTCGCGCTCGCGGGCCCGATTGGCCGCATAGGCCTTGGCGCGCTCCTGCTTGTCCCGATAGCGGCGCTCGTTTTCCGCGACGCTTCGCAACTGGACGCTGGCGCGCTGCACCTCGTCTTGGTCGTGCTGCGCATTGCGTTGCTGATAGCGTTCCCGGTTGGACGCAGCCTGCGCCTGTTGACGCAACGCGTCCTGCGCGTGCTCCTGGACCCGGTCGGCACGCTGTTGGGTGGCTTTTTGCGCCTCGCGCTCCTTCTGAGGTCCGTTGGCCTGCCGCCAGCGCGCCTGCTCGGCGTCGCGTTGGGTCGTGCGGTCTTGTGCGGCGAGCTTGCGCTGCAGATCGTGAGCCTCCAACTCGACCCGGCGCACCTGCGTCTCGCCCAGCGTATGAGCACGTCGCGCGTTGTCCTCGCACTCGGTCGCCAGGAAAACATGGGCGCAGCGCGCGCTTTCTGCGCTGTAGCGGGCATCGATCGCCTGCCTGACCGCGGCCGCGTCGGCCAGGGCCTGCTCGGCCAGCGCCTCGGTGTTGATACTGCCGGTCGGGTAGCGCTGGTCCAGATTGACCGGGGCCTGCGCAGCCAGTGCGCCAGCGCCCAAGGCGTACCCGATCAGGCCGAGCAACGCCCGGCGGCTTTGCACGCGGCAGGTTCTCATTTCGCTTCGGCCCGATCGACCACGCGCTGCGCCTCTCCTCGCCGGATCCCACTGTACTCCCTGGACTGCATTTCCATCAGTCGCGAGGCGGCACGCCGGAATTCCTGCTGCAGTTGACCGCCGCGGTACAACTCGTCCGGCGCCGCCTCGGCCGAAACGATCAGCCTGACACCGCGGTCGTAC
>VBCK01000228.1 GCA_005882215.1 Betaproteobacteria bacterium
TCAGCCCAGGCGAGCGCGAAGCTCAGGAAAATCGTGTTGCGGGCCGGAACATAGGTTACGGGTATGCCCTGCCCCATCTGCTCGACGCTGCGGTCCTTCGGCACCGGCAGATCGCCGGTCAGCGCGGAGCCTCCGAACGTGCGCAGGTCGAAGTCGACCACCACGTGCCGGCGCGCGCCGTGCCGCCGGGCCAGCTGCGCCGCGGCTTCGAGCTCGACCACGTGGCGCTGGCCGTAACGAAAGCTGAGCGCGTGGGTCTCGAAGCCCTGCGCCGCAGCCATCGCCAGCAAGGTGGCCGAGTCCAGGCCGCCACTGAGCAGCACCACGGCCGGCTTTGTGTTCATCCGCCTTTTCTCTTTTCTCCTGAGCGGAGACAGCTTAGCGCGGCCCTCACCCGCCTTCGCGCAGGGCGCTTCGGCGGGCGAGCCCGCCGGAGCCAGCGCCCGGCTCGAAGGCGGGAGTTCGAGCCGCGATTGTTAAACTGCGGCCGTGTTTCACCACGTCGATGCCAGGTTCTGCTCGAATTGCGGCCACGCGATCACGCGTCGCATCCCGCCCGGCGATTCGCGCCTGCGCGACTGCTGCGATCAATGCGGCGCGATCCACTATGTGAATCCGCGCCCGGTCGTGGGAACGATTCCGGTCTGGGACGACCAGGTGCTGTTGTGCCTGCGAGCCATCGAGCCGCGGCTGGGCTACTGGACGCTGCCGGCCGGTTTCATGGAAGTGGGCGAATCGACGGCGCAGGGAGCGCGCCGCGAAACCGAGGAGGAGGCCTGCGCTCGGATCGAACTGGGACCGCTGTTCACGATGATCGACGTCCCGGGCGTGGAGCAGCTGCACATCTTCTTCCGGGCACGGCTGCTGGACCTGGACTTCGCGGCCGGCGCCGAGACGCAGCAGGTGCGCCTGTTCTCGGAGGCCGACATCCCGTGGGAGCAGATCGCCTTCCGCACGGTCGCCACCACGCTGCGCCTGTTCTTCGAAGACCGCGCGCGCGGCCGGTTCGGCACGCACACATCGGAGATCACGGCCACGTTGCCGCGCCCGCGCGAATGATCCCCTGGCTGCCGTCCGGTGCGCCGTTTCCGCCGGTCACCGCGGCGCTGAAGCGGCCCAACGGGCTGCTGGCAGCATCCCCGCCGTCCGATCTGACCGCCGCGCGCCTGATCCAGGCTTACCGTGTCGGCATTTTCCCCTGGTACAGCGAGGGCGAGCCCGCCTTGTGGTGGAGCCCGGACCCGCGCATGGTGCTGTTCGTCGACCGGTTTCACGCATCGCACTCGTTGCGCAAGCTCCTGCGGGTGGTGGCCGCCGGCGCCGAACTGGACCTGCACGCCGACCGCGCGTTCGAGGCCGTGATGCGCGCCTGCGCGGCTCCGCGCCCCGGGCAGGACGGCACCTGGATCCACGAGCGGCTGATCGCCGCCTACTGCGCCATGGCCCACCAGGACCTGGCGCACAGCATCGAGCTGTGGCGCGGCGAGGAGCTGCTGGCGGGGCTGTACGGGGTCTGCCTGGGACGGATGTTCTTCGGCGAATCGATGTTTTCGAGGCAGCCCAATGGCTCCAAGATTGCGCTGGCTACGCTGGTCGCCTTATTGCGGCGCGAGGGCATTGCGATGATAGACTGCCAGCAGAGTACGGCGCATCTTGCATCGCTCGGAGCCCACGAGATTCGACGCTCCCAGTTTCTGCAGCGGGTCAACGAGACGGTGCGGATGGCCCCGATCGACTGGTCGACTTATCGCGGCACTCGGCTCAATTCACTGCTGTCGGATCACTGAACGTGGCCAACCTCAAGGAGCTGCCATTTTCCGCGTTGCAGTTCTACGCGACCGCACCCTATCCGTGCAGCTACCTGGATGACCGGCAGGCACGTTCCCAGGTCGCAACCCCCGCGCACCTGATCAACGCCGACATCTACAGCGAGCTGGTTCGCGCCGGTTTTCGTCGCAGCGGAATCTTCACTTACCGGCCGCACTGCGACGGTTGCAGCAGCTGCATACCGGTGCGCGTGCCGGCGGCCGAATACCGTCCCAACCGCAGCCAGCGGCGGGCCTGGCAGCTGCACCGGCACCTCGTGTCGCGGGTGGTGGGCCTGGCGTTCGATGCCGAGCACTACGAGCTGTACCTGCACTACCAGGCAACGCGTCACGCGGGCGGCGGAATGGACAACGACAGCCGCGAGCAGTATTCGCAGTTCCTGTTGCAGACCAAGGTCAACACGCGGCTGGTGGAATTTCGCGATCCCGCCGCACCCCACTCGCCGACCGGCACGCTGGGCCGGCTGCGGATGGTTTCGATCATCGACGTGCTGGCCGACGGGCTGTCCTCGGTGTACACGTTCTACGACCCGGACGAGGTGCACGCGAGTTTCGGAACCTACAACGTGATGTGGCAGATCGCGCAGTGCCGGGCGCTGCAACTGCCCTACCTGTACCTGGGTTACTGGATCGAGCAGAGCACCAAGATGTCGTACAAGGCGAATTTCCGGCCGGTCGAGATGCTGCGCCGGGGACACTGGGTGCGCAGGAAAGCGGACTTCACGCCCGGCAAGGGCTGATCCTTGCTGCGACAGGCACTAAACGCGACGCCGACGTACGGGCTCGCCCGTACGCTGCTGTTCAGACTGGACCCTGAAACCGCGCACGGCCTCACGCTGCGCGCACTGGCGGCCGCACACGCGGCGGGCGCAACGCGCGCGATGCGACCGGATCTGCCGGACGACCCGGTCCAGGTGATGGGGCTCACCTTTCCGAACCCGGTGGGCCTGGCGGCCGGGCTGGACAAGAACGGCGCGTTCGTCGAAGCGCTGGCAGAGCTCGGCTTCGGGTGCATCGAGGCCGGCACCGTAACGCCCCGCCCGCAACCGGGCAACCCTCGGCCCCGCGTGTTCCGCCTGCCGCAGGCCGGCGCGCTGATCAACCGGCTCGGATTCAACAACGAGGGCCTGGACGCGCTGGTGGCTCGCGTGCGTTCGGTGCAGCTGGGCGCGCTGCTCGGAATCAACCTGGGCAAGAATGCCGACACACCGATCGAGGGCGCGGGCGACGATTACGCGCAGGGGCTCGCCGCCGTGTATCCGTACGCCCGCTACGTCACGATCAACGTCTCCTCGCCCAACACGCCCGAGCTGCGCGCGCTGCAGGGCGCAACCGAACTGGACGCGCTGCTGGCGCGCCTGGCGGGCGAGCGCACGCGCCTTGCAGACCGGCACGGGCGGCGCGTGCCGATCGCGGTGAAGATCGCCCCCGACCTTGGCGACCAGGATCTGAAGCGGATCGCCGATTCGCTGGTCGCGCACGGGCTCGATGCCGTGATTGCCACCAACACGACGGTGGCGCGCGACCCGGTGGCCCGTCTGCCGAACGGGCAGCAGGCCGGCGGCCTGTCGGGGCGACCCCTGTTCGCGCGCTCGACTCAAATCGTGCGTACGCTCGCAAGTCACCTTCAAGGAGCGCTGCCGATCATCGGAGTCGGCGGAATCTTTTCTGGCGCGGACGCGGTCGAAAAGCTGCGCGCCGGCGCCAGCCTGGTCCAGCTGTACACGGGCTTGGTGTACCGCGGGCCCGGGCTGGTGGCCGAGTGCCGGCGCGCGATCGCCGACGCTCGCAAGGCGGCGGCGCCGGCGCGCGCCTGACCGCGCAGCACGCAACGCGATGCGCTGCTTCGTCGCCTGCTGGCCGGACGAATCGACGCGCAGCCACCTGGACCAGGTGGCACGAGGCGCGCTCGGCCACTACCCCGAAGCACGCCGGGTGCGCCCGCAGAACCTGCACCTGACGCTCGCCTTCATCGGAGAGCTGGCGCTGCCCAGGGCGCGCGAG
>VBCK01000229.1 GCA_005882215.1 Betaproteobacteria bacterium
CAGGTTCTTGGCATAGGCGAGCATCAGCGCCAGCCCGCGCGTGGAGGCTACCAGGGACATTGCCATCGCCAAATTGTCCACCCCGTGAACCAGTTTGATGTCGAGCCCTGAGCGATGCAGATACTCCTCGGTAACGGCGCGTAGCACGGTGGCCTTGTTCGAGCCGCCGATGAAAATCTCCCCGACAAGCTCGCGCGTTGTGAACCGTCATCCAATTGGGTAACCGTCAATAGTGGTGCGCTACGAGCCTCACGATGGCCTAGCAACTCGTAGATGGTGGCCTCAGCAAAACGCTTGACCAAGCACCTTTTCCGCAATGTCGCCACAGCTCGGCATTACCCCAGCAGTTGGACGGCTCTCTGCGTAAGGAAACCTACGAGAAACAGTGAAAATGGGGGTGCTACAAGCGCTATCGCACTCAATGCCACGCGAGCCACCATTGGAACACTCGGCCTCTTGAAAGCAATATATACAGCGGCTGGGGGGAATATCAACGCTGCGACTACGTAGCTGCGATAAGAGAGGCCCTGCTTATTAACGAATTTAGTGATGTTCTCCTTGAACCCCACGGCAACTCCTTTAACAATTTACGTCGCAACGGGTTGGAAAGTCAGTATTCGCATTCTGCCGCTCAGTTTCATCTGGTCGAATCGCTCACCTTCCACGATTCGGGACTGCTTATGCGATTCCAGTTCGCGCAGCATCCCTCCTAAGTGTCGTCTCACCGCTCCGAACACCTCAGAGCCGTGGGTTTTCCTCAATGAACAAACATTGGTGTCTCCGCGTCCCAGTCTTCAGTTCGAAGGAGATTTCAGCGCTCCAGCAAGCACGTCGCGGAGAGGCTTGGGCGGCCGGCCGCCAAGGCGCTCGACGTCGCCGGTCACAATGTCGAACGCACCCGCCGCGAAGCTCGCCTGGATGCTGACGACGGTGTTGACGGCCCCCGCCGGCAGACCCGCCTGCGTCAGTCCGGCGCGCAGTTGCTCTTCCGAGATGACACGGAACGCGAGCGGCCGGCCAGTGATTTCGGCGATGAGCCTCGCGCGTTCCGCACCCGACAGGCGCTCGGGGCCGGTAGCGTTGTAGATCGCGCCTGCATGGCCGTCGCCGATCAGGATTCCGGCTGCGGCGGCTGCCACGTCACCGCGCGCAACGAAAGCAGCCCGGTTCTCGGCCAGCCCGGTCAGCACGCCCTGTTTCAGCGACGCCTGCGCCAGCTGCACGAGAGCTTCGGCATAGAAGTTCATACGCAGGATGGTCCAGGCCGGCGCCGTGGCGATAAGATGCTGCTCGCCCCGCCAGTAGGAGGCGCCGCGAGCCGGCTCCTCCTCCTGCCGCGTGCCCACGGCCGACATGAAGACGATATGCTTGACGCCAGCCTTCACGGCCGCGTCGATGGCAGCGACGTTCTGCGCCCCGCGCTTTCCGGGTTCCGGATCGGCGGTCGTGATGATGAGGAGACGATCGAGACCCGCATAGGCCTCCGCGAGGCTTTCGGGCCGGTTGTAGTCACCGAATCGTCCCTGAGCCGGTCCAGAGACGGTTTCGGGCGTGCGCGAGATCGCCACTACCTCGTGCCCATCGGGACGCTGCAGCAGTTCCGAAACGACGCCTTTGCCCAAATGTCCGCTGGCGCCACTCACACCGATTTTCACGTCAGCCTCCTGTGCTGCGTATTTCGACCGAGGTCAGGCTAGGCGCCTGCTTACTATCTGCAAAGCCTATATCATTAGATGACACATATCGTCGGAGACGATGGACATGCTCGAGGGCGTCACGCTGAACCAGCTCCGAACCTCCATCGCGGCGGTCGATGAGGGCAGCTTCTCCGCGGCCGGTCGCAAACTGCGGCGCGCCCGGTCGGTGGTCAGCCAGACACTGGCCAACCTCGAAGCCCAGTTGGGAGTGAAGCTGTTCGATCGCAGCGCACGCTATCCCCGCCTGACCGAGGAAGGCCGTAGCCTGCTGGCGGACGCGCGCGCGGTCGCGGACCACATCGACGGATTCAAGGCGCGTGCTCGCGCAATGAAAGAAGGATTGGAGCCCGAGCTCGCGAAGGTTCTGCGCGCAAAATGGTGATGTCGATGAAGGCCGTGTTTCGCAAGGATGCGCCGCCTGGTCCTGCGGGCCGGGCCTTCATCGAGCAGCTCGGCAAGTGCGCTTCTATTTCACCGCGCGAGCGCTCTTGAGCGCGGCGGTCCACCACAACAAGTCGTCGACCATGGTTTTCGCCGGCGCTTCGAGCTGCGCGAGCCCAGCGTCGACGTCGCCGCCCTGGAAGTGCGCCCACAGCGTCGCGACAGGGATGTGGACGGAATGACGAATCGGCGCCATCTGAAGCTCGATGGCCGTTTCGCGAAGCTGCTGCACGCTGCGTGCGCCCATTGCACTGCCGTAGCTCACAAACCCGACCGCCTTGCGGTGCCATTCCGGGTACACCCAGTCCAGCGCGTTCTTGAGTACCGCAGACGGACCGTAGTTGTACTCCGGGGTGACGATGATGAAGCCGTCGGACTGCGCGACCTCCGCAGTCCACCTCTTCACTACCTCATGCGCGTAGGGCGCTCGGCCTGGCATGGCGGGAGGAACCTGCTGATCGAAGAACGGCATCGGGTAATCGCGCAAGTCGAGCAGCCGCGCCTCGATCCCGCCCCGACGCATTAGCTGCTGAAGAATCCAGTTCGCGGGCTTTTCGGAGAAGCGGCCCTGGCGGGTGCTGCCCACGATCACGGATATGACGGTCATTTTTGCTCCACGGACTTGGACTTTCCCGCTAGCCTAGGGGCGGCACTGCGGATCCGGAAGCTCATATCTTTCGATGCAATCCATCGCTCATCGCGATGGATTTGAATAGGAGGCACGAACGTTCCCAAGCATCGTCGGGTGAGGAATTGCTCATTTTATTTTTCCAGCGCACTGCCCCTCCCGATGCTGGCTATCGCCGGACTCAACGTCCGCTTGCTGATGCAGGAGACCGGCGGCTTGGGGTCGACACCGAGCGGTCGGGAGGTAAGGCCGCCCATGATCGCTTGCGAGACTTTCCGGACGTTCGTGTCCGGCTCGTACCTGCGATGGGCCAGGGCGCCAGGCGCCGGCTCTCGGGAAAGACGAGTTCGACGGACCTAGGTTCCGCCAAAAGCCGATCGCGTCGTGTCTCGGTCGCAGTGTCGTCTTGGCCGCTTGCGCGCGGCTCTCGTCCATAGGCTGCTCTGCAGGCGCAAGCGCCGAATGCAATAGACTGGTGCATCAAAATAAACGTTTCGGGAACGTGACAACGGAGGCAGGCCATGGCAATCGTCTTCTACTACGGCTCGGGTTCACCCTTCGCGTGGCGCGTTTGGCTGGCGCTGGAGCACAAGAAGCTGCCGTACGAGCTGCGCGTGATGTCGTTCGACAAGGACGATCTGAAGCAGCCCGCGTTTCAGGCGCTCACCCCGCGCGGCAAGGTGCCGCTGATCCAGGACGGCGACTACGTGCTGTACGAGTCGGGCGCGATCATCGAGTACCTGCAGGACGCCTACCCCAGCTCGGGGGCGGGGCTCTTTCCAGCTGACCCGAAGCCACGCGGCATCGCGCGCCGCCTGATCCGGGAGGCCGACGAATACGTGACGGACTCGCTGGACGAACTGCTCGAGCAGGTACTGTTCGTGCCGCAGGACAAGCGGAACGACGCGGCGATCACCGCCGCGAAGGACAAGTTCCTTGCCGAGCTGCCGCACTGGCGCGCCGCCGCCGCAGCGGGCAAGGACTTCCTGGTGGGAGCGGTCGGCGCGGCCGATTTCACCGTCTATCCGTTCTTTGCGCTGGCGCTGCGCATGCAGAAGCGCCATCCGTCGCTTGGGCTCGATGCGGCGTTCGGTCCGCAGCTCACCGCGTGGATGCGGCGCGTGGAGGCGCTTCCGTATTTCGAGAAGACCATTCCGCCGCACTGGCGCACATGACACCGGGCGGCCGCCCTGGGCGTTGCCGGACCTCGAGCGTCCGCAGTGGCCGCGGATTTCG
>VBCK01000056.1 GCA_005882215.1 Betaproteobacteria bacterium
CTGGGTGGGCCCTGGCGAACGAAGTCGCGACTGCAGCGGCCAGCGTGGTCGACGTGAAATTCGCAGCGGCGCACGAGACTTTCGCGAAGGACGCGGACACGGCGTACACATCGACCGAGCTCGCCCTACCCGGAGGTGAAGCCGTGGCCGGTGCCTTGCTCCTGAGCCCCGCTGAGCTCGTCGCGCTCACCGAACGCACGCGCCGCGGCGCGCAGCGCCGGGTGCTCGATGCGCTCGGCATCTCGTACCGGCTGCGGCCTGACGGTAGTATTGTCGTCCTCCGGGAATCCTTGAATGCGCCAGCGCAAAGTCGACCGGCATCTCCCGCCCTGCGTGTACCAGAAGCACGGCGCGTACTGGTTCGTCCGGGCCGGCAAGTGGCATCGGCTCGGGACTAACCTCGTAACCGCCCTCGCCGAATACGGCCGGCGCATCTCCGCGCCGAAGGGTGGCATGGCGGACCTGATCGAGGAAGCCCTCCCCCACATTACGAAGAAGGTCGCCAAGTCGACCACGCATCAGTATCGCGTCTGCGCGAACAAGCTGAAGGAGATCCTCGCTGAGTTCGAGCCTGGACAGGTCCGCCCAAGAGATGTGGCCGGCATAAAGCGTCTATACGCCGACCACCCTAACATGGGGAACCGGATGCTCTCGGTTCTGCGCTCCGTGTTCGCGTACGCGCTCGAGGCCGAGTTGGTCGACATGAATCCATGCGTAGGGGTGAAGCGCCACACGGAGCCTTGGCGGGAGCGGCTGATTACGGCGGCAGAGTTCGAAGCGATCCGGGAGAAAGCAGTCCCGCAGATGCAGGTCATCATGGACCTGCTGCGGCTGACCGGGCAGAGGGTGTCTGACGTGCTGAAGCTGCGCGTATCAGACCTGGGCGACGAGGGGATCTTCTTCCGCCAGGGAAAGACGGGCGCCAAGTTGATCGTGCGCTGGACTCCCGAGTTGCGCGCAACGACAGAGCGGGCGAAGACGCTGCGGGGCAACGTGAGAGCCCTGACGCTTTTCCACAGCCGCACGGGCGGGGTGCCGGCGTATCGAACCATTCAGGACAAGTGGGAGCGCGCCTGCAAGCTTTCTGGAGTCCAGGATGCTCATATCCACGACCTGCGCGCAATGGCCATCACCGCGGCCAAGGCGCAGGGGCTTGATGCTCAGGCACTCGCCGGCCACACCTCGCCGGCCATGACGCGGCGGTATCTGCGCTCGAAGGAAGTGCCGGTTGTAGACAGTCCAATTAGACAGTCATTGGACGTTGGACAAAAAGCCAAGTGAAATCAACGGCGTAGCCCATACGCCGATGATGCAGCAGTACTTGCGCATCAAGGCGCAGCACGAGGATCACCTGCTGTTTTACCGGATGGGTGATTTTTACGAGCTCTTCTACCGCGATGCCGAGCGGGGGGCCCGCCTCTTGGACCTGACGCTCACCTCGCGCGGGGCTTCGGCCGGGGCACCCGTGCCGATGGCCGGCGTTCCGGCAGTCAGCGTCGAGCAGTACCTGGCGCGCCTGGTCAGGCTGGGCGAGTCGGTTGCGATCTGCGAGCAGGTCGGCGACCCGGCCACATCCCAGGGGCCGGTCGAGCGCCAGGTCGTGCGCATCGTCACGCCCGGCACGCTGACCGACAGCTCGCTGCTCAGCCCGAAGGCCGACTCGTCGCTGGCGGCGGTCGCGCTGCACGCGGGCCGGCGCGGCCAGCCGACACGGGTCGGGATCGCCTGGTTGGTGCTGGCCAGCGGCGACCTGCGCGCGACTGAAACGTCGGTCGATGCGCTCGCCGCAGAACTGGCGCGCATCGAGCCGGCCGAAGTGCTGGTGGCCGAATCGGCCCGCGACGCCGTCGCGGGCAGCGCGTGCGTGCGGACCTTGAACGAGTGGCATTTCGACTCCGCACTGGGCGAGCAGCGACTGCGCGAGGCGCTCGGCGTTTCTCACCTGGATGCCTACGGCATTGCCGGGCGCGCGGCGGCGCTGGCCGCCTGCGCGGCGCTGCTGGGGTACGCCGAGCAGACCCAGAAACAGCGCCTGAGCCACATCACGACACTGCGCTTCGAATCCGAGTCCGACACGATCGGCCTGGATCCGGCAACCCGCCGCAACCTGGAATTGACCGAAGCGCTGCATGACCCCCAGGGGCCGTGCCTGCTGTCGGTGCTGGACCGGTGCCGGAGCGGCATGGGAAGCCGGCGGCTGCGCCTGTGGCTGAATCAGCCGCTGCGCGATCGCGGCAATGCCGAGGCGCGCCATCGGGTCATCGAAACGCTGCTCGAATCGGTGCAGGCCGCCGCGGCCGTGCGCGAGGCGCTCGCAAGACTTCCGGATCTGGATCGGATCGCCAGTCGCATCGCGCTCAAATCCGCGCGGCCGCGCGAGCTGGCTGCGCTGCGCGATGCACTGGCCCCGATTGCCCGGATCGGGGGCGCCGCCAGCTCGCTGGAGGCGCCGCTCGCGGCCCGGCTCGCGGCCTGCATGCTGCTGCCGCCAGCCCTGGCCGAGGAGTTGGGGCGCGGGTTGATGCTGGAGCCAGCCGTTTCGCCGCGCGATGGCGACGTGATCCAGGCTGGATATGACGCGGAGCTCGATGAGCTGCGCGCGCTGCGCGATCACACGGGCCAGTTCCTGGTCGACCTGGAGACGCGGGAACGCTCACGCACGGGTATCGCGAATTTGCGCGTCGAATACAACCGGGTACACGGCTTCTACATCGAGGTCACGCACGGCCAGGCGGACAAGGTTCCGGACGACTACCGGCGGCGCCAGACGCTGAAGAACGCCGAGCGCTACATCACGCCCGAGCTGAAAAGCTTCGAGGACCGGGCGCTGTCGGCCCAGGAGCGTGCCCGGGCGCGCGAGCGGCAACTGTACGACGCGCTGCTCGCGAGCCTGCTCGAGCACGTGCCCCCGGTGCTGCGTGCCGCGGACGCGCTGGCCTCGCTCGATGCGCTCGCAGCACTTGCCGAGCATGCCGCTGGCGCGAGCTGGATCCGCCCGCAGCTCAGCGCCGAGCCCGGACTGCAGATCGAAGGCGCGCGCCACCCGGTCGTCGAACGCAGCCTGGAAGTGTACGTTCCGAACGACTGCCGGCTCGATTCGAACCGCCGGATGCTGATCGTGACCGGCCCGAACATGGGCGGCAAGTCGACGTTCATGCGATCGGTCGCCCTGGTCGTACTGCTCGCCTACTGCGGAAGCTTCGTGCCGGCGGTCAGCGCGCGGATCGGGCCGGTCGATCGCATCCTGACACGCATCGGCGCCAGCGACGATCTGGCGCGCGGCGCCTCCACGTTCATGGTCGAGATGACCGAGGCGGCCTCGATCCTGAACGCGGCCGGCGAGCAAAGCCTGGTGCTGATGGACGAGATCGGGCGCGGTACGTCGACCTTCGACGGTCTGGCGCTGGCGGCGGCGATCGCGCATGAACTGGCGGTTCGCAACCGCTGTCTGACGCTGTTCGCGACCCACTATTTCGAGCTGACCCAGCTCGCGCAGCGCCTGCCGCAGGTTGCCAACGTTCATGTCGCGGCCGCCGAAGCCAGCGGCAAGGTCGTATTCCTGCACCAGGTCCGCGAAGGACCCGCCAGCCAGAGCTACGGGCTGGCAGTGGCCGCACTCGCAGGCGTGCCCGGCGCCGTGCTGCGGCGAGCTCGCCAGCTGCTGGTGCAGCTCGAACACAGGGCGATGGCGGGCGGCGATCAGCTCGATCTGTTTCAGCCAGTCCAGCATCAGGCTGCGTTGCCCTCTGCGCCGGACCGCGTGCGCGAGCGCCTGGCCAGCGTGGATGCCGAGCTGCTGACCCCGCGCGCGGCACTTGATCTCATATTCGAGCTGATCGAGCTCGCGCGCTCGGAATCGGCCCCCGGATCGCACGAATGAACGATGCGCACGCTCCGCCGGAATCCCTGCGACCGGTCCGCGCGCTCACGCACCTGGGGCCGATGCCGGTGCGCGAATTTCTGGCGCGCCACTGGCAGCGCGCGCCGTTGCTGATCCGGCAGGCCTTGCCGGGTTTCGAATCGCCGTTGACGCCGAGCGCCTTGTTCGAGCTGTCGGGTCGGGACGAAGTCGAGTCGCGCCTGATCGATCGCGTGGACGGCCGATGGCGACTGCGCCACGGGCCGTTTCGCCGCCGCAGCATCCCGTCCCGGAAGCGGTCCGACTGGACGCTGCTGGTCCAGGGCGTCGACGTCCAATCCGAAGCCGGCGCCGACCTGATCGCACGCTTCCGCTTCGTGCCGGACGCTCGCCTGGACGACCTGATGGTCAGCTTCGCCAGCGACGGTGGCGGCGTCGGTCCCCATGTGGACTCGTACGATGTGTTTCTGCTGCAAGCGCTCGGAAAGCGGCGCTGGCGAATCGAGCGCAGACCGGACCCGTCCTGCAAGCCGGGCCTCCCGCTCCGGCAACTGCTGCATTTCCGACCGCAGCAGGAGTGGGTACTCGAGCCCGGCGACTTGCTGTACCTGCCGCCAGGCGTGGCCCACGAGGGCGTAGCGCTCGGCCAATGCATCACCTGTTCGATCGGCTTCAGGACACCCTCCTGGGCCGATCTGGCATCGATCTGGAGTGAGCTGCAATCGGAGCAAACCTCCGGTCGGAATGTCGCGTTTCGTGATGTCGGCTTGACTGCGTCGGCCCACCCGGCGCGCCTGCCGACCCGGCTGATCGAGCAGGCGCACCGGGAGCTGCTGCGCAGCCAGCCTGGCCGTCAGGACGTTGCGATGGCCCTGTTGCGGCAGTTGAGCGAGCCCAAACCCCGCGTCATCTTCGAGCGGCCCCGCCCGCCGATGGCGCTGTCACACTTCGCGCAAGCGGTACGCAGGGGACTGCGCGCGGACCGACGAACCCGGATGCTGTACTCGGAGCGCACCCTCGCGATCAACGGGGAGTTGGTGCCGTTGCCCGACCCCGAGCAGCGGCGCCTGGTGAAGTCGCTCGCGGATCAACGCGTGCTGCTCGCAAGATACGATGCAGACCCTCGGGGGCTGCCCGCTGCGATGCTGACGCGGCTTTACGAATGGTATCTGGCCGGCTGGATACACCCCTATTGGCCGCTTCCTCAGAGGTGACTCCTGAGCTTCGAAGACAGCGGAGCCCGTAACCGAAAAGCGGGAGGATCGGCTGCGAGGGGGCCGGGCTGGCCCCCAGCCAATGCAATTACGCAACGGTACTCAGTCGTACAATGCTGCGCTGCGCCGCGCTGGATATAATAGCCGCCCTGGGGAGATTGAGGTTTCGTCTGCTCGCTTTGACGATCGCCGCGCTAACCAGAGTCATCGCGGCAATCGACTCGCCATAAACGACTCGTCATTTCTTTCAAAGGAAATCTCATGAAGAAACTGCTGACCCTTGCTTCGTTGTCGGTCGCGATGTTGGCTGGTTGTGAGAAGCCCGCGCCGACCCCGGCTCCAGCGCCGATGGCCGCGCCTGCCCCCGCGCCGGCTCCCCCGGCCGAGCCGGCGAAGGACGCTACTCCGCCTGCTCCGGCCGAAGCGCCCAAGGACCAGAAGAAGTAAGCATCTCGAGTTCGGCGAGGGCCGGCACGATGCCGGCCTTTTTTTCGTCCGCTCACGGCGGCCCCACCGCCTGCCAATCCAACCCCAGTGCCTGGTCCGCCACGTCGCATTGAACGTGCACGGGCATCCCAAGGCCGCCGAGCGCCGCGCGCGCCAGTTGCGGGCGATTGTTGGTCAGACTCAGATGCGCGGCCACCACGCGCGTGAGGCGGCTGCGATCGATCGACTCGAGAAATTGAATCGATTGCGCGTTGGAAAGGTGTCCCACGTCGCTTTCGATCCGAGCCTTCAACGAAGGCGGGTACGGACCCTGCCGCAGCATATCCAGATCGTGATTGAACTCCAGCACCAGCGTGTCCAGGCTCGACACCCTCGTGATCACCGTCTGTGCAGGATGTCCCAGATCGGTCAGTATGGCCAGGCGCCGCTCCCCGTCCGACACCATGAACTGGACCGGCTCGCTGGCGTCATGCGGCACGCCGATCGGAAGCACCTGCAGCGGGCCGATCTGCAACTCGATGCCGGCGCGGATCGTGTGCAACCTGCGCAGGCGGCGGTCGAAGCCGGCCGCCGTGGCCGTTCCCCCGGTCGCGTACACACTGAGCTGGCGGCGCGTCGCAAATGCGGCAACGCCCCCCGCATGGTCGCCGTGCTCGTGCGTCACCAGGATGGCGCCAAGCGATACGAGATCAACGCCGGCGCGCGCGAGTCGCCGCTGCAACTCGCGCGGAGAAAATCCATCGTCGATCAGGACCCGGATCGAGCTGCGTCCGTCGGACGCCTCGACCACAAACGCATTGCCGCCGCTTCCGGAGCCCAGACAGCAGAAGCGCAGCGTCAAGTTAGGTCGAAGAAATCACGGAGGACGGGAAAGCGCGAGAGGGGGCCACGGCTCGCGGCCTCTAGCGCATCTGCTCGTCGAGTTGTTTCAGGATACGGTCGCCGGCCGAGCCGGCTTCCGGGTGCCCGTCCTTGTCCTGAACGCGCACCGCCGTGCGATCGCCGTCGGTCAGCAGGGCAACCCGGAACTGCTGCGCATCGACCTTCGGATCGGACTCGAACATCCTGGCGAAAAAGCCGCGGCCCTCGCGTTGCTTGGCTGCGTAGTCCGGGTCCACGTAGCGCACGTAATAAAGTCCCTTCGTGCGGTCACGATCCTCGACTGTAAAGCCGCCGCGATCCAGCGCCAGTCCGACGCGCCGCCATGCGCGATCGAACGGTTCGTCGACTTCCAGATGCGATTCCGAGCCCTCCTTGATCACGTGAGAGACGTTCGGCAGCGCAGTCGCCGCGGGCGCTTTCGGGACAGCCTTGTCGCCGCCCGTCTTGGCGACGGTGGCCGAGTCGGCGGCTTCGAAACGCAGCAGCAGACGCTGCAGCATTTCGGCCTCCAACTCCGGGTCACGCGCCCGGGGCTGCCAGGTCGTCGTCGTCTTGTCGTTGGACGAATACACCTCTTCCAGACCGTGGTGCGTGATGAAGATTTCCGAGGTATCGGTGGGCGTGCGCTCGATCCGGGTGCGATATTGATCCCTCAGGCTGGTCGAGGTCACCGACTCCAGTACCAGGTTGAGGGTGCGTTGAATCACGCCCTGCGGGACCCTGGGGCGCTTTTCGTCCCAGTCGGTCTGCACGATACCGAGCGCCGGCTCGTCGAGCTCCAACTTGATCCCTATCGAGGGCCAGAAGTCCTTGACGACCTCGTAGGCCTTCTCCGGGGGAACATCCACGGCCAGCCATCGCTGTGCGCCATCGCGCATCAGACGCGCGTGTGCTCCGGTCACCGCGACCAATTGAGCGCTCGAAGTGCCGCCTGTGGCCGAACGCAGCGCATTGGCTGAAACGCCTTGATCGGGTATCGCGAACCGCTCGTCCTTCGTCAGCGGCGCCAGGTCGGGAGGAACCTCCAGCGGACCCTGGTGGGTCGCCTCGGCCTGATAGCCACCGGGATCGCTGGACTTCTTCGACCCGAACAGTCCGCAGCCGGCCAATGCGAGCACAAGCGCGCAGGTAGTCCACGCGCACAGGCTCGACACCCGGCACGCGGTACGTCGGCCCGTTCGAAATTTCTGTTGCAAGAAACTCATCTCCCACCAACCCAGTTTTCAGTTCAACCCGACCTCGTCCAGCGCGGCCTGCACCGCTTCGCGGCCCGAGGCCGACAACGGAACCAGCGGCAGCCGGATCCCGCCGGCGATTTTTCCAATCCGCTGCAACGCCCACTTGACCGGGATCGGATTGGGCTCCACGAAAAGGCGCGTGTGCAGCGGCATCATCCGGGCGTTCAGCGCCCTGGCTTTAGGCAAATCGGCCGACAGCGCAGCATCGCACATCTGCCGCATCAATCTTGGCACGACGTTGGCCGTCACCGAGATCACGCCATGGCCCCCCAGCAGCATCAGAGCCAGCGCCGAGTCGTCGTTGCCGCTGTACAGCGCAAAGTTCGCCGGCAGGCGACGCAAGAGCTGCCCTGCCCTGGCCAGGTCTCCGGTGGCGTCCTTCAAGCCCACGATGCCGGGCACTTGCGCCAGGCGCAGTGTCGTATCCACGCCCAGATCGGCCACCGTGCGCCCGGGAACGTTGTACAGGATCATCGGCAGATCGACCGCCTCGGCGACCGCCGCGAAGTGCCGGTAAAGCCCCTCCTGGGTCGGCTTGTTGTAGTACGGCACCACCTGCAGCGTCGCAGCCGCGCCCACTTGCCGCGCCTGCTTGGTGAGCTCGATCGCTTCCCGAGTCGAATTGGCGCCGGTACCCGCGACGAGCGGAATTCGTCCGCGCGCCGCCTGCGCCGCAACGCGCACCAGTTCCACGTGTTCCTCAGGGTCGACGGTCGGCGACTCGCCGGTCGTCCCCACCACGACGATCGCGTTCGTGCCCTCTTCGATGTGCCATTCGATCAGCCGACGCAGCGCGTCGAAATCGAGCGCCCCGTCCTCGTGCATCGGGGAAACAATGGCGACCAGGCTTCCCTTGATCATGGATGCTCGCGGCATTCGAAGCGGCCGAATTTTACACGCGTGTTACCGGGATTCCGGCAGCAGGAGCCGCTCCAGGCGCGTGGATTCGGTTCGAACCGCGCACAGCCGCTGCACCCGGGCAGGGGCGGGCCGCTGGACAACTCCATCCTCGAACGCCAGCACATGCAGCAGCGGCGCAAAGCAAGCGGCCAGCTCGAACGGTGCCAGCAGGAAAGCCGGATTGCTTGGGCGGCCGAATCGCTCGTTGCCGGCCGCGAACGTCTCGTAAACCAGGATGCCCCCGTCGCGCAGAGCCTGCGCCAGCAACGGCAACATGGGACGGTACAGGTAGTTGGCCACCACGACCGCGTCGTAGCGCTGCGCCTGGAACGGCCAGGGGCCGCGCTCCAGGTCCAGGGCGCGGAACTGCACGCCAGGGATGCCGTCCAGATCGGCCGCGCGCGCGGCATCCACATCGACGGCGTCGACGCGACAGCCGAGCGCGGCCAGGACTCGGCTGTGCCGCCCGGAGCCGCACGCCAGATCGAGCACTTCGGACCCGGGCGCAAGCCGCTCGCACCAGCGCATGACCCAGGCGGACGGCCCCTGCGATCCCGAGTGGGGCGGCGTCGGAGACGACCGTGCGCCGTGGTCAAGTGTAGGCAAGGCCCATTGCCTCGCGCACATCTCTCATCGTCTCCTGCGCCACGGCGCGCGCGCGGTCACAGCCGTCGGCCACGATCGAGCGCAGCAGGGACGGATCGTCCAGGTAGGGCTGGGCCCGTTGCCGCCAGGGCTCCTGCTCGGCCAGCATCGAGTCGATCAACGGCTGCTTGCACTCGAGGCAGCCGATGCCCGCGGTGCGGCAGCCCTTCTGGACCCACTCCTGAGTGCTCTGATTCGAATAGACCAGGTGCAGTTGCCAGACCGGGCAGCGTTCCGGCTCGCCCGGGTCGGTGCGCCGTACCCGCGCCGGATCGGTCATCATCTTCCGGATCTTCTCCGTCAGAACCTTGGGCTCTTCGCGCATCGAAACGTCGTTGCCGTAGCTCTTGGACATCTTCTGCCCGTCCACCCCGGGCAGGCGCGGAGACGCGGTCAGTACCGCTTCCGGTTCCACCAGGATGACCCGGCGCGTGCCCTCCAGGTAGCCGAACATCCGTTCGCGGTCACCGAGCGAAAGGTTCTGCGATTCGGCCAGCAGGGCACGGCCCTGTTCGAGCGCTTCCTCATCGCCCTGTTCCTGGTAGCGCGCGCGCAATTCAAGATACCGCTTGCTGCGCCGGACGCCGAGCTTCTTGACCGCAGCCAGCGCTTTTTCCTCGAAGCCGGGCTCGCGACCGAACAGGTGATTGAACCGGCGCGCGATTTCGCGCGTCATCTCGATGTGCGGCACCTGGTCCTCTCCGACCGGAACCAGATTGGAACGGTAGATCAGGATGTCGGCCGCCTGCATCAGCGGGTAACCCAGGAAGCCGTAGGTCGACAAGTCCCGGTCGCGCAAACGCTCGATCTGGTCCTTGTACGTCGGCACGCGCTCCAGCCAACCCAGGGGGGTGGCCATCGCGAGCAGCAGGAACAGTTCGGCGTGTTCCGGAACGCGCGACTGCAGAAAAACGGTCGCCTTGGCCGGGTCGATTCCGGCGGCGAACCAGTCGACCAGCATGTCCCACACGCTGGACACGAGCACCTCCGAGGATTCGTAGTGCGTGGTCAGCGCGTGCCAGTCTGCGACAAAGAAAAAGCAGGGATGCTCGTCCTGCAGTCGAATCCAGTTCTTCAGGGCGCCATGGTAGTGGCCGATGTGCATCGCGCCGGTCGGGCGCATGCCCGAAAGAACCCGGTCAGCGTACATCGGACCGCGCGGTAGGCGCGAGGCGCATCACGGCCGCAATGACCGCTCGCACAGCGTCCATAAACCAGTCCCCCAGGCCCTCGCCCTTCTCCCGAACACAGTCTATCAGTCGGCCTGCACGCCCAGCGCGGCCGGATTGCCGCTGCCTTGCCGCACCAGGACAGCCGACGGCCCCGTCAAGTCGACCACGGTGGTCGGCTGCAGCCCGCAGCTGCCCGAGTCGATCACCAGGTCCAGCTCGTGCTGCAGGCGCGTGCGGATGTCGCCGGCTTCGGTCATCGGCACCAGGTCCCCGGGCAGTTGCAGTGTCGTGGCGATCAGCGGCTGCGCCAGTTGCGCCAGAAGCCCAAGCGCCACGGCGTGATCGGGTACGCGGATCCCGATCGTTTTGCGCGAGGGGTGAGACAAGCGGCGCGGCACTTCCCGAGTGGCCTGCAGGATGAAAGTAAAGGGGCCGGGAGTAGCCTGGCGCAGCAACCGGTAGGTCGCGTTGTCCACCTGGGCGTAATTGGCGATCTCCGAAAGGTCGCGACACAGCAACGTCATCAAATGGCGTTCGTCGAGCCGCCGCAACTGGCGGATCCTGTCCACCGCGTGCTTGTCGTCCAGGTGACAGGCCAGCGCGTAGCTCGAATCGGTCGGAATGGCGCCAATGCCGCCTTCGTCGAGGATGTGCGCCGCCTGCCTGAGCAGGCGCACCTGCGGGTTGCGGGGATGGATCGAAAAAAGCTGAGCCACGTGAGTGCGGAAGTCAAGTGCGAACGGCGGATACAATCCTTCGGACACCGCAAGCCGGATTCCGGCGACTGAAGGCCACGATCGATGCCAATTTACCAGCTTGGCGACTGGATCCCTCAGATCGATCCGAGTGCGTTCGTCCATGAGACGGCCGTGCTGATCGGCCAGGTCAGCATAGGGCCTAACGCCAGCGTATGGCCGTTTGCGACGATCCGCGGCGACAACGAGCCGATCAGCGTGGGCCAGGACAGCAATTGCCAGGAAGGCTGCACGCTGCACGCGGATCCGGGCTTCCCGCTGAATGTGGGCCAGCGGGTGACCGTTGGCCACCACGTGATGTTGCACGGATGCACCATCGCAGACGACTGTCTGATCGGCATTCAGGCCGTGATATTGAACGGCGCCGTGATCGGACGCGGCTGCCTGGTCGGAGCGGCCAGCCTGATCACGGAGGGAAAGCAGATTGCCGAGGGCAGCCTGGTGCTGGGCAGTCCGGGCAAGGTCGTGCGGCAACTGGATGCGCGGGAAATCGAGCGTTCGCGCGCGATCGCGCAGTCGTACGTGGCACGCGGGGGCCGCTACAAGATGGCTCTGAAGCGAATCGGCTGAAAGGTCCGACGCGGGACACCGGATGCCGGACCGGCTGCTGAAGTTCCTGTTTCACCACGCACCGGTGCGCGGCGAAGTGGTGCGGCTGAGCCATTCGTGGCAACAGATGACGGCACTGCATGCGTATCCCGAGCCGGTGCTGAGGCTGCTGGGCGAGACGACCGCCGCCGCCACGCTGCTTTCAGCAACCATCAAATTCGCCGGCAACTTGATTCTGCAGATCCACGGCGACGGCCCCGTTCAGCTGCTGGTGGTCGAGTGCAGGCCGGACTTGGCCTTCCGTGCTACCGCGAAGCTGCGTGCCAACGCGCGTATCGAGGACGGCACCGGCTGGCGCGAGCTGGTCAATGCCGGCGGCCAGGGGCGCTGCGCGATCACATTGGACCCGGGCGGCAGCCCGGCCGGCCAGCAGCGCTACCAGGGCATCGTTCCATTGCAGGGGTCCAGCGTTGCCGAGGCGCTCGAGGCCTACCTGCGCCAGTCCGAGCAGATCGAGTCGCGCCTGTGGCTGGCGGCCGACGCGCGGGTGGCGACCGGCCTGCTGCTGCAGCGGATCGGCCGCCCCTCGACCGGAGGCGCCGAGCAGGACGAGGACGCGTGGAGGCGAACCACCACGCTGTCGGACACGGTCTCAGCTAGCGAGCTGCTCGGCACATCGGCCGAGGATGTGGTCCATCGGCTGTTCTGGCAGGAGCAGCTGGAGCGATATACAGGGGCGACGCCGCGCTTCCGCTGTCCCTGCTCTCGAGGCCGCACCGGCAGGATGCTGCTGACCCTGGGCCGCGCGGAGGTCGACTCGATTCTGTCTGAGCAGGGCGCAGTCTGCGTGACTTGCGATTTCTGCCACGCGCGGTATTCGTTCGACGCGGTCGACATCGGTCAGCTGTTCGCCACCGGATCGACCGAAGCGGCTCGCCCCGAGCCGCCCAATTAGGGAACGAGGGGGCCCGGCTGCTGGAAAAAGATCTCATCGCTGCGCATCAGATGCAGGTCCTCGCGCGCATGCTCCTCGACGGCCTCCCGACCCTGTTCAAGGCTGCGCAGCTCGGCCGACATCGCGGTGCTGCGGGCATCCAGCTCGGAATTGGCCGACCGCTGTGAGTCAAGCTGATGCTGCAGGTCCCATACCCGCAACCACCCGCCCCGACCAAACCACAGCGGCCACTGGATCGCCAGCAGCAGCAGCGCCAGGATCGCGGCCAGGCGCTTCACGCCGATTCAGTCCAGGTGGGTGAACGCGCCGCGCCCCG
The DNA here is from genome assembly GCA_005882215.1 of Betaproteobacteria bacterium. GTDB lineage: Bacteria > Pseudomonadota > Gammaproteobacteria > Burkholderiales > Burkholderiaceae_F > VBCK01. The sequence goes on from VBCK01000056.1 coordinate 12,933, forward strand.
CGTAGTGGGCCACCTCGCCCAGGTCCTCCTCGATGCGCAGCACCTGGTTGTACTTGGCGATCCGATCGCTGCGCGAAAGCGAGCCGGTCTTGATCTGTCCGGCATTGGTGGCCACTGCGACGTCCGCGATGGTCGTATCTTCGGTCTCGCCCGAGCGGTGGCTGATCACCGTACTGTAGCCGGCACGCTTTGCCATCTCGATGGCCGCCAGAGTCTCGGTCAGCGTGCCGATCTGGTTGAGCTTGATCAGAACCGAATTGGCGATGCCGCGCCGGATTCCTTCGGCCAGGATCCGGGTGTTGGTGACGAACAGGTCGTCGCCGACCAGCTGCACGTGTGAACCCAGGCGCTCGGTCAGCGTCTCCCACCCCTCCCAGTCGTCCTCGGCCATGCCGTCCTCGATCGACACGATGGGATAGCGGTCGCACCACTGGGCCAGCAGATTGGCGAAATCGGCCGCCGAAAGCGCGAGATTTTCGGCCGCAAGCCGGTACGTCCCGTCGCGGTGAAACTCCGAGCTCGCGCAATCCAGCGCCAGGCCGATCTGCGTTCCGGCCTCGAAGCCCGCCTCGCGAATCGCCGCCAGAATCAGCTCGATGGCTTCCTCGTGGTTGCTCACGCTCGGCGCAAACCCGCCCTCGTCGCCGACCGCCGTACTCAGCCCGCGGCTCCGCAGCACCCTTTTCAAGGCATGAAACACTTCCGCACCGTAGCGAAGCGCTTCCGAAAAGCTGGGTGCGCCGAACGGCACGATCATGAACTCCTGCACATCCAGATTGTTGTCCGCGTGAGCGCCACCGTTGATGATGTTCATCATCGGCACCGGCATCGTGACCGCTCCGACGAACCCCCTTGCCACGGTAGCGGCCGCTATCGCCGTCGCGCAGTTCGACCGCCTCGCGCACTCCGGTCGAAGCGCCGCTGGGAACGGCTGCCCGTCCCATCACGCCGCTCTCCAGCAGCACATCGCACTCGACGGTCGGATTGCCACGGGAATCCAGTATCTCGCGGCCGACGACGTCAACGATCGCGCTCATTGCTGAGATATCTCCTGAACACGGCGAGCTGAGCTTGCCCAGCCAGTGCGTGACCGACAGAGCGTCAAGATGTCATTCAAAGACGTTTTCCAGGAACCCGTGCTTCTTCGTGACCTGGTCCAGCTCGACCAGCGTCTCCAGCAGCTGCGGCATGTGTGCCAGCGGCACCGCGTTCGGGCCGTCGGACATCGCCTCGGCCGGGCGCGGATGAGTCTCCATGAAAAGTCCCGCCACCCCGCTGGCCACCGCGGCACGCGCAAGCACCGGAACAAACTCGCGCTGGCCTCCGCTGGCCGAGCCCAGGCCGCCGGGCAGCTGCACCGAGTGGGTCGCGTCGAACACGACCGGGCAGCCCGTGCCGCGCAGGATCGACAGCGACCGCATGTCGCTGACGAGGTTGTTGTATCCGAACGAGACGCCCCGTTCGCAGGCGAGAAAGCGATCTGCATCCAACCCGGCATCGCGGGCAGCATCGCGCGCCTTGTCGACCACGTTTTTCATGTCACCCGGGGCCAGGAATTGCCCTTTCTTGATGTTGACGGGCCGGCCGCTGCGGGCGCATGCCTGGATGAAGTCGGTCTGCCGGCAAAGAAAAGCCGGCGTCTGCAGAACGTCGACGATCGCGGCCACCGGGTCGACCTCTTCGACCGCGTGCACATCGGTCAGCACCGGTACGTCCAGCTGGCGCCGGACCTCAGCCAGGATGCGCAGGCCCTGCTCGATCCCGAGGCCGCGAAACGAGCGCCCCGAGCTGCGGTTGGCTTTGTCGTAGCTCGCCTTGAACACGAACGGCATCGCCAGACGCGCCGTGATCTCCTTGAGCCGGCCTGCTACATCGAGCACCAGCTGCTGCGATTCGACCACGCAGGGCCCGGCAATCAGGAACAGCGGACGATCCAGTCCGACCTCAAATCCGCACAGGTTCATGCAACGGCCATCCGCAGCGCACCGCCCCGGCGCTCCTGCTGATAGGCAAGCGCCGCCTGGATGAACGCCTTGAACAGCGGGTGGCCGGCGCGCGGAGTCGAGGTAAATTCCGGATGGAACTGCACGCCCATGAAAAACCGATGTGAGGGCAGCTCCATGATTTCCGGCAGGTGCTCGACCGGAGTGCGCGCGGGAAACCGCAGCCCCCTGGCTTCCAGCTGCGGAACGTAATTGTTGTTGACCTCGTAGCGATGCCGATGCCGCTCGTTGACTTCGGGGCCGTAGATCCGGGACGCCATCGAGCCAGGCTCGACCGGGCACTTCTGCGCGCCCAGCCGCATCGTGCCGCCCAGGTCCGAGCCTTCGGTGCGGCACTCGACACGGCCGCTGCGGTCGGTCCATTCGGTGATCAGCGCGACCACCGGATGCCGCGTGTCGCGCTCGAACTCGGTGCTGTTGGCCTCCTTCAGCCCGCACACGTTGCGCGCGAACTCGATGGTCGCCAATTGCATCCCGAAGCAGATTCCAAGGTACGGCACGCCCCGCTCGCGCGCGTGGCGGATCGCTTCGATCTTTCCTTCAGCGCCGCGACGGCCGAACCCTCCCGGCACCAGGATCGCGTCGATATCCGACAGGTCGGGCAGGCCGCCGCTCTCGATCTGCTCGGAATCGACGTACTCGATCTTCACGCGCGTGCGCGTGTGGATTCCCGCGTGAATCAGCGCCTCGGTCAGCGATTTGTAGGAGTCCGACAGCTCGACGTACTTGCCGACCATGCCGACCCGCACCTCGTGCAGCGGGTGCTCCAGCCCCTCGACCAGGCGGTCCCAGGCTGAAAGATCGGCCGGCTTGGCGACGATACCCAGGCGGAAGCACACGATCTCGTCCAGTCCCTGCCGGTGCAGCATCGTCGGAATCTTGTAGATCGAGTCGACATCCCACACCGATATCACCGCGTCCAGCGCCACATTCGAAAACAGCGAAATCTTGGCGCGCTCCTCCTCGGGAATCGGCCGGTCGGCTCGGCACAGCAGCACGTCGGGCGAGATACCGATCTCGCGCAGCTTCTGCACGCTGTGCTGGGTCGGCTTGGTCTTCAGCTCGCCGGCCGCCGGAATGAACGGCACCAGCGTCAGGTGCACGTAACAGGCCGAGCCGGGACCGAGCCGCAGGCTCATCTGCCGCGCCGCCTCGAGGAACGGCAACGACTCGATGTCGCCGACCGTGCCGCCGATTTCGACGATCGCCACATCGGTGCGCCCGTTCCAGGCGGCCTTGGCGCCGCGTTCGATGAAGTCCTGGATCTCGTTGGTCACGTGCGGAATCACCTGAACCGTCTTGCCCAGGTACTCGCCGCGTCGTTCCTTGCGGATCACCGAGTCGTAAATCTGCCCGGTCGTGAAATTGTTCACGCGGCGCATCCGCGCCGAGATGAAGCGCTCGTAGTGGCCCAGGTCCAGGTCGGTCTCGGCGCCGTCCTCGGTGACGAAGACCTCGCCGTGCTGGAACGGGCTCATCGTCCCCGGGTCGACGTTGATGTAGGGATCGAGCTTGACCAGGGTGACTTTCAGGCCCCGCGATTCGAGAATCGCGGCGAGGGAGGCGGCCGCGATTCCCTTGCCCAGGGAAGACACGACGCCACCGGTGACGAACACGTATTTAGTCATCTAGCGCGTACACAGCCGGTGCAACAGCAGTATACCGGCTCAAGCGCCACCGGCCGAAAAATCTTCGAATCAGATTTCCGAAAGAACCGTGCGCAGCCTGCCGACGATCTCGTCGATGTGCTTGCGTTCGGCCACCAGCGGCGGCGCCAGAATCAGCGATTCGCCGGTGCTTTTCAGGTGAACACCGCTATCGTACAGGCGCTTTTGAATCTCGTGGCCGCGGCTGCCGGGTGCACCTTGAGGATGCAACTCCACGGCAGCCAGCATTCCAAACGATCGTATGTCCACGACGCACGGCAGATCCGACAGCGAATGCACCGCATCGGCGAAGTACGGGCTCATGGCCCGCGCCCGTTCGATCAGGCGCTCCTTGGCGAAGATATCGATCATCGCCAATCCCGCCGCGCAGGCGGCCGGATGCGCCGAATACGTGTAGCCGTGGAAGAATTCGATGCCCCGCTCGGGGCCCGCGTCGGTGATCGCGTCGTAGATCGACTGGCGTGCGGCCACGGCGCCCATCGGCTGCGCACCGTTGGTGAGCGCCTTGGCCATCGTCAAAAGGTCCGGCGTCACGCTGAACGCCTGGGCGCCGAAATTGGCCCCCATTCTGCCCCAGCCGCAGATCACCTCGTCGAACACCAGCAGGATGCCGTTCTGGTCGCAGATCTGCCGCAAACGGTCCAGGTAGC
>VBCK01000230.1 GCA_005882215.1 Betaproteobacteria bacterium
CTCGGGGATGGCCTGGTACGGCGTGACGACCGTAGTGCCGCCCGGCACGGTGGGCACATCGGGAGCGGCCAACCACATCGCGACCGGCACCGGGGACTGCAGCACCTGTCACGGCAGCACCATCGCGGTGGGCGCCTTCAAGATCGGGGCGACGCCCTCACTGGGGACGGCGGGCCATCAAGCGGTGAGCTCAGTGTCGTGCGCCAGTTGCCATGGCGCCGGATCGGCGTGGTACGGCGTGCCTTCGCTGGTGATGCCGCTGTCCAATCACATCCCGATGGCCAGCGCGGCCTGCTCGGCCTGCCACGCATCCAACTTCGTGACGGGCGGCTTCAAGATCGCGACCTCGCCCGTGCTGTCGGTGGCGGGGCACACGGCGGTGTCCAGCCTGACGTGCGCAAGCTGCCACGCGAACAACGCGACGGACCTGGGCTTCCAAGGCGTTCTCACGCAGATCTATTTGCGACCGGGAGCGGCAGTCGCGGGCCTGAGCACGATCGACCTGGCCCACGCGACCGGCAACTTGCTCGCCGGCGACTGTGGGCAATGCCACAACACGACGCCGCCGTTCACGGGCAACAACCTGCCGAACAACCATATGCCGCTGCCGTCGAGCGGCGCTGGGGCGACCTGCGCCACCTGTCACTCGGCCGGCTTCTCGCCGTCGCTGTCCAAGATGGTTCACTCGGCGGTGACTTCGGAGAGCTGCACCACCTGCCACGGCTCGGGCAAGGGACCGTTTGCCGGCAGCGGACCGGGCACGGGCGGGCAGCCGGTGCAGCCGCCGGGAACGCTGGGCACGTCGGGCTCGGGCAACCATATCCCGGTCAGCAGCGCCGATTGCGCCGGCTGCCACGCTTCGACGGACACCGAAAGCGGCACCGGGTTCAAGCTGGCGACCAGCCCGTTGTTGTCGACCAGCGGCCATACGGCCGTCAATGCGCTGACTTGCCAGACCTGCCACAGCTCGGGCATGGCTTGGTACGGCGTGACGACCGTGGTGCCGCCGGGGACGGTTGGCACCTCCGGATCGGCCAACCACATAGCACTGGGCACTGGCGGCTGCAGCACCTGCCACGCGACCAACATTGCGGTGGGCGGCTTCAAGATCACGACAGCCCCGTCGCTGGCGGCTATGGGTCATGCGGCGGTGTCGTCGCTATCGTGCGCCAGCTGCCACGGAACCGGGTCGGCCTGGTACGGGGTGCCGTCGCTGGTGACGCCACCGGTACGCTGGCCACGGCCGATTGTTCGCAGTGCCATACGACCAGTCCGCCGTTCACGGGCAACCAGATGCCGGGCAACCACATGCCGCTGCCCGCGACGGGCGCGCCGGCGTGCGCGGTGTGCCACGCGGCCGGCTATGGCGTGGGCAAATCGATCATGGTGCACTCGTCGGTGGCGAGCGAGACCTGTAGCACCTGCCACGGCCCGGGCAAGGGTCCGTTCTCCGGCACCAGCCAGGGCACGGGCGGCCAGCCGAAGCAGCAGCCGGGGACAGTGGGTACCCCAGGCGCGGGCAACCACATCCCGATCGCTTCGGCGCAGTGCAATGCCTGCCACGCCACCGCCGACGCGATGACGGGGACCGGCTTCCATATCAGCACCACGCCGGCACTGTCGGCGACCGGCCACACGGCGGTGGTGTCGCTGACTTGCCAGACCTGCCACAACTCGGGCATGGCGTGGTTCGGGGTGACGATCAAGACGCCGCCAGGCACGGTGGGCACGTCGGGTGCCGGCAACCACATCCCGATTCCGAGTGGCGACAACTGCAACACCTGCCACGCGAACACGAACTACGTGAGCTTTGCCGGCACGACGATGAACCACGCAGGCATCAGCAGCGGCTGCGCGAGCTGCCATAACGGGGGCATGGCGTGGTACGGGGTGACGATCAAGACCAGCACCTTGACTCCGGCGCACATTCCGGTGGCGGCCACGTCGGTGTGCGAACGGTGCCACTCGGCGACCAACTTCACCGCGTTCGGCCCGGGCACGGCGATGACGCCGACCACGCACCTGCAGGTGCCCACGTCGCTGGAGGCGTGCACGACCTGCCATGAGAACGGCGATGCGGCCAAGTTCTACGGGGTGACGATCGTGACGCGGCCCACCGCGACCCAGGATCCGAGCCATCCACCGGCTCCCCAGGATTGCGGCAACAGCGGCTGCCACACGACCGCGCCGCCGTTCCAGGGCGGGGTGAAGCCGAGCAACCACATCGCGAGCAGCGCGACCTGCACCAACTGCCATACCGGCTACACGCCGGCCACGACCACGATGAACCACGCCGATTCGGGCGTGGGCCTGGCGGGCACTCCGGTGGCCTGCGCCACCTGCCACGGCTACGGGGCCGGGCCGTTCTATGGGACAGCGCAAGGACAGGCCGGAGGCCAGCCGCTGCAGCCGCCGGGCACCAACGGCGGCGGAGCCTCGGCGTCGCAGCACCTGCCGTTCGGTACCGCGGCCTGCAGCATCTGCCACAAGTCGACCATCGTGCCGGGTGGCTTCAAGGGCGCGACAGTGCCGCACACCAACGCTCCGTTCATGACCTATACACGAGGCAACGGCAAGAGCAACACGGGGACGTCCACGCCGAAGTGCGTGACCTGCCACGCCCCGGGCGGGGCCAAGTGGTACGGGACCAGCTTCAGCACCGCGACGATGGGCAGCCACCAAGGTAGTTCCACCACGGCCGACTGCATCGACTGCCACAGCCCGACCGGCGGCTTTGCAGCGGCAGCAGCTGCGGCGGCTGCCAGGGCCAAGCCCAGACCGACCAGTGGCCTGACGGTGCGGCCCGCAGGCGGTCCGGCGACCCCAGGGCAGGGCGCACGGCCGGCCCCGGGTACGACGCTGCTGGCGGGCACCGGTCCCTTCTCGCACCTGGGTGTTGCGCCGGGCAGCTGCACGAGCTGCCACCGGCCGGGCGGCGGCGCTTCTGCGATGCCGGGCGGCCACCTGGCGACCACGTTGTCGTGCAACGCGTGCCACCGCACAACGGCCTGGCTGCCGGTCACGTACATGCACGCGGGCGTCGGGCCGGGACACTGCGCCAGCTGCCACGCCAACACCGGCAACTGGGCCACGCCGAAGCCGGCCGCACACTTCGTGACGGCCCGCTCCTGCGATGTGTGCCACCACAACACCAGCACCTGGCTGCCGGTGATGTACGACCACCTGAGCCCGCGGTATCGGCCGCAAACGGGTGCCGTGCGATGTGTCGACTGCCACACGACCAACACCGAGATGGTCGTGAGAGGTCTTGTGAAGCCGGCACGCAGGGCACTGCCGGGCGGAGCGGTCCGGCCATGAACGGGAGGCCGGCGCCCCTTCACCAGCAGTAGTTGTCAATACGGCCTTCGGCTGTCGCCTGTCGGCGCTCCGGCAACGCTGGATGGCCCTCCCATTGGGCCTTGTGACATATCGGCGGAGAGGCACCGGAATCGGGCAAAATTAAGGCTTCGCCCGGGTGCCCGCTCCGCCCATTCGCGCCCGCTTACTCGCGGTCAGGCTGAAAACAGGACGCACGTCGATGATTGCTGAACTCGGCAGCTTTTCGCTGATGGTTGCGCTGGCGGTGGCGCTGGTGCAGGGGATTTTGCCCATCGTGGGCGCCGCCCGTGGCAACGCCGCCTGGATGGGGCTGGCGCGGCCGGCTGCGCGGGCTCTGTTCCTGCTGGTGGTCGTGGCTGCAGCCTGCCTGGTGATCTCGTTTCTGCGCGATGACTTTTCGGTCGTGTACGTGGCAACCAATTCGACCCGCGCGCTGCCACTGCGCTACAAGGTCGCCGCATTCTGGGGCGGCCATGAGGGATCGATGCTGCTGTGGCTGCTGATCCTGAGCTTCTGGATGTTCGCGGTCAGCCTGTTCAGCCGTCACCTGCCGCAAGAGATGGTGGCCCGGATCCTGGGCGTGATGGGCTTGATCGCGGTCGGATTCCTGCTGTTCATCCTGCTGACATCGAGCCCGTTCGAGCGTCTGATCCCGGCCCCCGAGGAGGGGCGCGATCTGAATCCTCTGCTGCAGGACCCCGGCATGGTGGCTCATCCGCCGATGCTGTACATGGGCTACGTCGGCTTCTCGGTGGCCTTTGCGTTCGCGATCGCCGCCCTGCTGGGTGGCAACCTGGACGCCACCTGGGCGCGCTGGTCGCGTCCCTGGACCACGGTGGCGTGGTCGTTCCTGACGCTGGGCATCTGCCTGGGCAGCGCGTGGGCCTACTACACGCTGGGCTGGGGAGGGTGGTGGTTCTGGGACCCGGTCGAAAACGCCTCGTTCATGCCCTGGCTGGCCGGTACCGCGCTGATGCACTCGCTGGCGGTCACCGAGAAGCGCGGCGGATTCAAGGTATGGACGGTGCTGCTGGCGATCTTCGCCTTCTCGCTGTCGCTGCTCGGAACCTTCCTGGTCCGCTCCGGGGTGCTGACTTCGGTTCACGCGTTTGCGAACGACCCGCGCCGCGGCGTGTTCATCCTGCTGTTCCTGTCGATCGTGATCGGCGGCTCGCTCGCGCTGTACGCGTGGCGCGCACCGAAGGTCGGTCTGGGCGAGCGCTTCGAACTGATATCGCGCGAGACGATGCTGTTGACCAACAACGTGCTGTTCCTGTCGGCGGCCGGCGCGGTGCTGCTCGGAACGCTGTATCCCTTGTTCCTGGACGCACTGGGGTTGAGCAAGATCTCCGTCGGGCCACCGTATTTCGACGTCGTGTTCGTCCCGCTGATGACGCCTGGGCTGTTCCTGATGGGCATCGG
>VBCK01000057.1 GCA_005882215.1 Betaproteobacteria bacterium
AATGCGCTGGCCGCGGCCCGCGTGCTCAAAGCCGCAGGCTACGTGCTGCACACGCTCGCCGCACGTGGTGAACATCGTTGCTGCGGCCGCACCTTCCTGTCGGTCGGCATGGTCGAAGCGGCGAAATCCAAAGCCAGCGCCCTGATCGCCGAGCTGCTGCCCTTCGCCAGCGCGGGAATCGCCGTCGTCGGGCTGGAGCCCTCGTGCCTGCTGACGTTGCGCGACGAGGCGCTGGTCATGGGGCTGGGTGAGGGCGCGCAGATCGTGGCTGAGCGAGCACTGATGTTCGAGGAATTTGTGGCACGCGAAGCCGAGGCTGGCCGCTTTGAGCTCGGATTCAAGCCCGCGCAGAGACCCCTATTGGTTCACGGTCACTGTCATCAGAAAGCGTTCGGCGCACTCAGTCCGGTTCTTGAGGTGCTGCGGCTTATCCCCAACGCGAGCCCGGAGTTGATTGAAAGCTCCTGCTGCGGCATGGCCGGAAGCTTCGGCTACGAAGCTGGCCACTACGACGTGTCGATGCGGATGGTGCAGGCGAATCTTTTGCCTGCCGTGCTTAAGAGCCCGCAAGCCATCGTCGTGGCGGATGGAACCAGCTGTCGTCAACAGATCGCACACGGCGCGCATCGAGAGGCCATACACGCGGCACGGTTGCTGGAATGGCATTTTGCTGATTGATGTGCGCGATTTCTTGGGGGTAAGCTCCCACGCTCGACTCGAGGCGCTGACAGCCGAGGTTCTCAAGGGGAACAAACATGATGATGATCCGAGCGGTGCGCAGCCTTTTCCCTGTGGCATTGCTGTTGTCAACTGCAGTGGAAGCACAGAACAGTCCAGAGAGCGACGTTCCAACCCGGCACAACGAGGCCACGGTTGCGCAGCTTCAGGCGGAGATGGCTTCGGGCGAGCTCACTTCAGAGGAGCTGACCCAAGAGTACATCGCCCGGATCAATGGGCTGGACTCGCATGGTCCAGGGGTCAATTCCGTCATCGAACTCAACCCGGACGCACTGCAGATGGCGCGCCACGCCGATGCCCTGCGCAGACGCGGCGTCGTGCTCGGACCTCTGCACGGCATTCCGGTGCTGCTCAAGGACAACATCGACACCGGCGACAGGATGCAGACCGGCGCCGGATCGTTTGCGCTGGTGGGAGCGCCCGCCGTGCGCGATTCGACGGTCGCGGCCAACCTGCGCGCCGGCGGAGCTGTGATTCTCGGCAAGACGACTCTTTCCGAGTGGGCAAACTTTCGATCGTTCGAGTCGATCAGCGGGTGGTCGGGTCGCGGGGGACAAGCGCATAACCCGTACGGCATTGACCGCAACGCTTGCGGTTCGAGTTCGGGCTCGGGCGCGGCCGCCTCGGCGAACTTCGCCACCGTTTCGATCGGTTCGGAGACCGATGGAAGTATCGTCTGTCCGGGCAATGTCAATGGAGTGGTCGCGATCAAACCGACCGTCGGGCTCACCAGCCGAGCCGGCGTCGTGCCCATTTCCCACACGCAGGACACGATCGGTCCGCACGCACGCACCGTGGCCGACGCCGCGGCGGCCTTGAGCGTGATCCAGAGCCGCGTTTATGACGGTCGAGATGCCGCAACCGGCAGCGTGCCGCTGGGCTGGCGCGCACGCTTTCCCCGCCCGACGAACATCCCCAGCGATTACACGAAGTTCCTCGACCCGAACGGGCTGAAGGGGGCCAGGATCGGCATCACGCGTGTGGGGCTGAACGGATTCACCAATGTCACGACGCCGGCCCCGGTGACGGCGGCGATCGAGGCCGCGTTCAAGGCGCTCAGCGATGCAGGCGCGACCGTGATCGATCTGGACGCAGCCGGATTCACGTTCGTGCCCGCGGCCGGCGAGTTCGGGATACTGCTGTATGACTTCAAGAACGACGTGCGTGCGTACTTCGCGACCCGCACTGGCGTGCCGGTTGCCGGCGGGACGCTGCAGACGGCGATCGACTTCAACAACGCTCACGCCGATGTCGAGATGCCGTTCTTCAACCAGGACATCTTCGACCTGGCGAATTCACTCAACACGGCCGATCCGAATGCGCCGCAGGATCCGGGTCTGTTCGGAAGCAACAGCGCCGGGAAGTCCTCCTACAATATCTCGCTCGACCTGGACCAGGCTGCCGGAGTCAGCATGGACCTGGCGCTGAGCAAGTTCCAACTGGACGCGGTCGTGTCGGCTACCGACAATCCGGCGTGGTCCACCGACCTTGTGTACGGCGACCACTTCATTTTTGGAACCTCGGGCCTCGCGGCGGGGCCTGGATATCCGATCGTGCAGGTCCCCGCGGGAATGGTGTTCGGCGTGCCGCTGGGCATCAGCTTCTTCGGAACGGCATTCAGCGAGCCGACACTGATCAAGCTGGCGTCCGGCTACGAAGCGGCGACCCAGGTGCGCGCGCACAACCTGCCGACTTTCGCCGCGACGGTGCCCTTCGATCACGTCAAGGGGCCGCTACAGCAGAGCGAGGGCGGCGCACAGACCGGAGCGGCCGCTGCTGCGCCGTCGAGCAGCGTCCAGCCAGCGGCTGCCGCGCCGATCCAGGGAGCGGCGGTTGCGGCGCCCGTCCAGGCGGCGTCGACCGCGAAGCCAAGGAGAATGCCGCACCACTTGTAGTCAACGAGAAGCGTCCGCGCCGGTCGGTTGCCCTGGTTGAGGCGTGCGGCTTAATTTTGCCCGGCTCCGGCGCTCAACGGAGAGTGTCGGTGCTCAAGGCACGAACGTCAGAAAGACGAACGCGGCAAAAATGACCATGTGGATCAGCCCGGGGAGTACATTGGTGCGCCCGGTGCCGAACGTCAGCACGCTCGCGATCATCGTGAGGGCGAGCAACAGTGTTTCTTTCGGTTCCAGGCCCAGCACCAGGTCCTTGTGCAGGGCAACGGCGACAGCGGCGACCGCAGGGATCGTCAGCCCGATGGTTGCGAGCGATGACCCGAGCGCGAGATTCAGGCTCTTTTGCAACTCGTCGCGATAGGCCGCGCGGACCGCCGCCATGCTCTCGGGCAACAGAACCAGCAGCGCAACGATCAGGCCGGATACGGCGACAGGAGCGCCTGCACGGTCCAGCACCTCGCCCATGCCGACTCCAAACTTCTTCGCGAGCAGGATCACCATCACCAGGGACACGACCAGCAGTACGCTGGTCCAGGCCAGACTCGGGGGCGAACGGCGATGCCCCCGGGCGTGGTCCCCCGAGTCGTCGGCCGGCGCCGCCGCTATGGCGAAATACTCGGTGTGGCGGACCGTCTGGATGTAGAGAAACACCGCGTACAGCACAAGAGTCACGGCGCTCACGAAGACCAGCTGGCTCACCGAGAAAACCGGACCCGGGATCGTGGTCGTGTAGTTGGGCAGCATCAGGGTCAGGGCGGCCAGGGTCACGATCACGCCGAGGTAGGAGTTGGCGCCGTGCACGAGGAATTCCTGCTCGCGGTGCCGCAGCCCGCCGATCAGGATGCACAATCCCACCAGCCCATTGCAGACGATCACGATCACGGAGAACACCGTATCGCGTGCGAGAGCGGAATGCCCCGGTCCGCTCAGCATCATCGACAGGATCAACGCGACTTCGATCAGCGTCACGGCCAGGGTCAACACCAGCGTCCCGTAGGGTTCGCCGACGCGGTGAGCGATCTCCTCGGCATGGTGGACCGTTGCGAACACGGTCCCAAACATCACCACGACGAGAACGGAGAGAAACACCGCGCCGGATATCGTGAGCGCGCTCGCGCTGCCCAGCCCCAATATCGACGCCCCGGCATAGAAAATGGCACCGGCCGCGGGAAAAACCACCCCCGAGCGGGGCAAGCCTGTCTTCCTCGGGCGGGAGGTTCTGATCAAAGACTAAGGTGAGACGATGGGCGGCGCGTACAGTGTAAGCGCCTCGGAATACGGCCGGGCGATCCGGCGCGGACGATCCGTACGCCTGCCTGCAGCATAATTTCGTCGGCCCGCGGTATTTCCGAAATCTGAAACCAGTTCGGCGGCGGTGCACTGATCGGGTAAGGAAAAGGTGCGCCGAACGACCAACGGCCCAGTCCATATTTGGACTGCAACTACTCGCAAAGGAGAAAGCATGGCTCGCTACGCAACCGCAGCTTCGACGCTTTCGGCCGCCATCGGGCTGGCCCTGGGGCTGCAACTGGCGCCCCTGTCGGCGCAGGAAACGAACAAGGGCTCGGGCGACACGACCAAGGCGGTCAAGGACAGCACGGCCAGCAAGGTGGAAAAGTGCTACGGGATCAACGCCCTGGCGAAGAACGATTGTGGCGCTGGGGCGCATTCGTGCGCCGGGCAGGCCACCAAGGCGCGCGATCCGCAGTCCTTCGTGCTGCTGCCGGCCGGCGCTTGCAACAAAATCGACGGCGGCAAGCTGAAGTCGTCCTGATCGGCGCAACGTACGTGGAGACCCCACGATCGTTCGCGAACGGCCCGATCCCCGCCCGCGCGGGGGTCGGCCTGCGTTTTGCGCACCATCGCGAAGTGATCGAAACGCGGCCGCAGGTCGCGTGGTTCGAGGTGCACTCGGAAAACTACATGGGCGGTGGTCCGACGCCCGCCATTCTCGAGCAGGTGCGCCGCCACTATCAGATGTCGATGCACGGGGTGGGGCTCTCGCTCGGCAGCGCCGACCGGCTGTCCGAGCCCCACCTGGCGAGAATTCGGGCCTTGGTCGAGCGCTTCGAGCCGGGGCTCGTGTCCGAGCACCTGTCGTGGAGCGTAGTCGACGGGGTCTATCTGGCGGACCTCTTGCCGCTGCCGATGACCGAGGAGGCCCTGGATGTTGTGTGCCGAAACGTGGACCACGCCCAGCAGGCATTGAGGCGCCGGCTGCTGATCGAGAATCCGTCCAGCTACCTGCGCTACCGGCACTCGACGATTCCCGAGTGGGAGTTTCTGACGGCGGTTGCGGATCGAACCGGGTGCGCAATCCTGTGCGACGTGAACAACATTTATGTGAGCGCATCCAACCACGGCTGGTGCGCCTCGGATTACCTGGCCGCGTTGCCGGCGCATCTGATCGGTGAAATCCACCTTGCCGGTCACTCGGTGCGCGAGGTGGAAGGTGGCCGCACGATCCGGGTCGACGACCACGGCTCCCGGGTGTCCCCGCCCGTGTGGTCGCTGTACGCCGAAGCGGTCGACCGCTTCGGCCGCGTACCGACGCTGATCGAGTGGGATACCGACATACCGGCGCTCCACGTGCTGCTCGCGCAGGCGCGCAGCGCCGACGAGATCCTGGACCGCAGACCCGATGACCGCCCCCGCGCCATCGCTGCTTGAGGTGCAACGAGCGCTGCTGGCGTCCGTGGCCGGCGACGGGTGCGGGGCGCCGCTGTCGCAGATGATCGACGACGTCGATCCGGCGGCACGCCTGGCGATCTACCGCAACACGTCGCTCTCGACGCTGACCACCGCACTGAGCCTGACTTACCCGGCCGTGCGCAAACTGGTGGGCGAAGACTTCTTCGAGGGTGCCGCGCGCGTATTCATCCGCGAGCAACGCGCCACCAGCGCCTGGCTGGACGAGTACGGCCGGCAGTTCGGCGCTTTCCTGGCCACGTTTTCTCCCGCCTGTTCATTGCCTTACCTTCCCGACGTGGCCGAGCTGGAGTGGTCGGTCAGCCGCGCGCTGCATGCGCCCGAAGCCCCGGCGATCGATCTGGATCGGATGGCCCGGCTTTCGCCAAGCGAAAGCGAGAGGCTGCGCCTGGTCGCGCATCCGGCGCTGAGTCTTGTCCGGGCCGACTTCCCGGCGGACACGATCTGGCGTGTGGTGCTCCAGGACGAGGCGGCGCTGGGGTCCATCCAGCTCGAACAAGGCCCGGTGTTCCTGCTGATAGAACGCCATGATTCGAATGTGCGCGTACAACGCCTGAGCGAGCCAGCGTGGCGCTTTACGGCAGCGCTGTGCGCCGGCACGCCGCTTGCCGCAGCGTTGCAGCAGCACTCGGATGCCGCCGCGGACCTGCTGATCGGCGAGCACCTCGCCGCGGGGCGCTTCATCGATTTTGAGCTGTGTCAGAACTCGAATGCAAGCCATTGATGGAGACGTCAGATGAGCACAGCCGCTTCCGGGTCCGCTCCGAACGCAGCACTGGCGGCGCTGCGGCGCCTGATCGATCTTCTGGACCGGGTCCCGTATAGCGCGCTGGCAGTGCCGCTGCGCCTGGCGGTTGCCACTGTCTTCTGGAATTCGGCGATGACGAAGCTCGACGACTGGAATGCGGCCGTGACGCTGTTCGCCGAAGAGTACAAAGTTCCGCTGCTGCCGCCCGAGGTCGCCGCGTACATCGCGGTCAGTGTGGAACTATCGATGCCGGTGCTGCTGGTGCTCGGGCTGCTGACCAGGGCCGCTGCTCTGGTGCTGCTCGGGATGACCACCGTGATCGAGGTGTTCGTCTATCCACAGGCATGGCCCACCCACATTCAGTGGGCGGCGATGCTGCTCGTGCTGCTGTGCCGGGGGCCGGGTGCACTGTCGCTCGACCACCTGCTGTGGCGCCGTCTCGCCGCCCGATGACCGCGAGCGCGAGACCCGCCCCACACCTTCAGCACATGCACTGATACCGCTTTGGCGTCGTCCCGACGAAGGTTCGGAATACCTGCGAGAAGTGGCTCTGGTCGGCGAAGCCAAGTCTGAGCGCCACCTCGGAAATCGCCATCCGGCCGTCGGAAAGAAGACGCTTGGCTTCATGGACCCGCTGCGACAGTACGTAGCGGTGGGGCGAGACCTTGAAGGCCTGCTTGAACAGCATCGCGAAATAGTGCGGGCTCAGCCCCACCTGATCGGCCAGCTCCGTCAAGCCGATGTCGCGTTCGAGGTTCGCAGTGACGTACTCACGCACGCGGCGGATCTGCTGCGCCGAGAGCGCAAGACCTCGCGGCGCCACCGGCGCTCCCTGATGGGAATACCGCGCGAGCAAGTACGCGGCCAGCGCCGATGAGAGGGCTTCGCCGTAGATTCGTCCGGCCGGACAGCCCGCCAGTATCTCGTTGCGCATGTTCAAGACGATCGAGACGACCTGCGGATCCGAGATCGCGAACTGGGGATCGACGTTCAGGCGGGCCGCGGCCGGGTCGTGGCTCATCAAGCGTTCGAGTTCCTCGCTGGCGAGCGCGACATAGACCATCTCCCGCATGCCACTCCAAGCGACCGGTCGCTGCTCGAAACCGCTGGCCAGCAGCGAGAATCTTCCGGGCAAGGACTGCAAGCGGCGAACGGTCCCCGGGTCGCGCACGCGCAGGGTGCCTTTGCCGCTTACGCAAAGCCCGATGAGCGCGTGGTCGAAGCCGTACTGGTCCAGGCTGCCGCGCGGTCCGAGCACCCGGCACTCAACCGGAAACCCGGCCCATGGGCCTGCTGAGCTGGACCAACGAAACTCGCCGATTTCGATCGGTCGATGCAGAGTGTCGACCGCCAATGCGGTGCATCCGTTCCGCACAGCCATCTCCTGCGGGTGACCGAGGACCGCAAGCGTTCGCCCCCGGGGGCGAATTTCAGCACAGAACGCACCGAGATCGGGCATTAACCATCTCGTCCGCAAAGGACTTGCACCGAAAAAAAACCAAGCCTCGGAACTTTGCACCAGATTTCGGACAATTCTTCTAGACCTGCGCCACCCGATCCCGAATACTGCGACCCCTTTGTAGGTGGCGCCGCGTTCACGCTAGGGGCCGCTCAGCAGACTGCGAGAAGGCCACTCCCCCGAACCCGCGATGGCTTTCGGAACATTTTCCCGCTACGCGGCTTTCCGACCTACATCCTCGTCCGCTTTGTGGATCAGAGGCTTCTCGCACGAACTGTAGTCACATCACGACAAGGAGAAGACGATGTCGACGTCAGAAAGACTGCCGGGTTCTCGCGAGGAAGACGCCTGGTTGAGCGACGAGCAACTGGAACGATGCGCGCCGGCGGAGGCCGAGCCGTTTCAGGCTCCCGTGCCGACCCGCATGGTCTCCAATGGTGAGTACATGCCCCATCCGCAGACGGGCAAGCAAAAGCACGTCGAAATGCGGGTCAAGGAGATCGCCGACTCGGCCGCGAAAAAGCTCGGCATCACGCGGCGTCAGTTCCTCCAGGGTACGGGTGGCATGGCCGCGTCCTTCCTCGCGATGAACGAGGTGTACGGCGCCAACTTCAACGTGAGCCAGACCGAGTTGTTCGAGCCGGCGGCGCGCGAAGAGAACGGGCCACCGCGGGACTTGTTCGTGTTCGACGACCAGACGCACATCGTTCGATCGAGCAGGAACACCCCCCAGGGGTTGAGAGCGCTCGCGCAGGGACCGGGCTCCGTGTCAACGGGAGGGGGGTATACGTTCAACCCCTTCAACGGCATGGGCGGAAACCCGGCCGGCGTCGACGAACTCGGCAACGCCTGGACGACGTGGAATCCGGCCCAACTTGGCCCCGACTCGCCTCCGAACCCGGGGCCGCCGACAACCCTGCTCGGTGAATTCCACCTCGGCGAGTACATCAAGCGCTTGTACCTCGAAGCGCAGACGACCGTCTCGATCATCAGCAACGCCAACATCGCCCTTTTCACACCTCCTGGCGGAGGCACGCCGGGACCGGCCACGAACATCCACGACAGCCTGGTCAGCGAGATCTTGACTGGGTGGCAAACGGCACAGTGCAGGGACTTCATCAATCGACTCGCGGGATCTACGCGAGCACTGGCTCACGGGCAGATCTATCCCGGACCTGGAAACACCGCCGATCCGCTCTTCGGCGACTTTACCCAGTGGCAAATCGACAACATGCAGCCGGACTCGTGGAAGGGCTACAACGTTGCGTTCGCGGCCAGCAGCTCTCCCGGATTGCCGTTTGCACGCTGGCGGCTGGACGATGAGCAAATTGCCTATCCAACATACGAAATCATCGCAAGGAACAGACATCAGCTGAAGAAGCGTCCCGGCTTCTTCAACATCTGCATCCACAAGGGCTTGTCCGCCAATGGCACACAACCGGGCGGTCCCAACAACACGCCCGATTTCGGCAATCCCGACGACATGGTGAAGGTGGCCACCGATTGGCCGCAGTTCAACTGGATCATCTACCACTCGTGTATCCGGCCGAGCTTCTGGGTGCTGCAGTCTCTGCAGGACATAGAGAATCGGCCTGGCGCAATGGACCCGACCATGCTGACCGACAGCGACGGGCACAGCGTTCCGAACATCCGATGGTCCACTCAGTTGGCCCAGATCGCGGCAGGAAAATACGTGGCCGGAGCCGAACCGACGTCGACATCGCCCTCGAGCACCAGGCGCCTGCGCAATATCTACGCGGAACTTGGCACGACCATGGCGTCGATGATCGTCACGTTTCCCACGGTGTGGGCGCACCTGATCGGCCAGCTTCTGTACTACATGGGAGAAGACAACATCGTTTTCGGCTCCGACTCACTCTGGTACGGCGGACCTCAATGGCAGATCGAGGCGCTGTGGCGCTTTCAGATCCCAGAAAGCATCGCCGACAAGTGGGACTACCCGGAGCTGACTCGGGCGGCAAAAAGGAAGATCCTCGGCCTGAACTCGGCTCGGCTCTACGGCCTTCCGGCGGCCACATTCCGTTACGGCCAGGGCGGCCTGGGTGCCTATACCGCGGCGCCGGAACTTCAGCCCGGCGGTGCGATGGACAACGTGCTCCGGGGCGTCGGCTACCCGACACCCGTAGTTCCGGTCGGCTCTCTCCCGGAGGACAGATTGTCGCGCCTCAGGAAGTGGGCGGACGAGTTGGCCCTCGGGCGCAACAACACGCGCCGCGGCTGGATTCGAGCATGAGTTCGCGCCGCGGCTTCCTGAAAGCGGGCACCGCCGGGGTTTTGGCCGGCGGCCTCGCAGCTCGCCTGCCGAGCGGCGCCGCGTTCGCTGCAGAGGGCGCGGAGCCTCCGGAAGACAGCGGCGCGCCCGAACGCCGCATTCTGATCAAGGGCGGCATCGTGCTGTCTCTGGACCCGACCGTCGGTGATTTCGAAAGTGCCGACGTTCTGATCGAAGGAAAGAGGATCCTGGAAATCGGGCCCAACCTGCAGGCAAGCGCCGATGTGATCGATGCCAGGGGCATGATCGTGATGCCGGGCTTCATCACGACGCACAATCACCAGTATGAATGTCTGCAACGGAGCATCATCTCCGACGGCCTGATCATTTTCGCAGGGGAAGGAGGAACCTGGCCGGAGGAAGCCTACGGGTCGGTCGTTCAGAGCATCTGGACCGCAGGCCGCCTCCCGAATCCCGCGGTGGCGGGCACTTTCATATGGGATCTGGGTCGTCCTCCGTACGATCCGCAGGACAACTATATCTCGGAGCTCGTGGCCAGTCTGAACCAGCTCTCTCAGGGCATCACGATGGGAACGGACACGTCTCAGGCCTCCCATTCGCCCGAGTACACAGACGC
This sequence comes from Betaproteobacteria bacterium, assembly GCA_005882215.1. Classification (GTDB taxonomy): domain Bacteria; phylum Pseudomonadota; class Gammaproteobacteria; order Burkholderiales; family Burkholderiaceae_F; genus VBCK01. The sequence goes on from VBCK01000057.1 coordinate 10,420, forward strand.
CATGATCCAAGCGTTGATGGATTCCGGGCGCCGAATGGTGTACGACTACTCCAACGGCACCAACCGAGGCCAGAGTGAATATCCCGGCGCCATTGGCAACTCAAAGTCCGGCATCGGCCGGCTGGCAAAGACGTACTTCAGCTCCAAGGATCAGCTGGTGACATTGGGCTTTGCCGGGGGTCCGACGGAAGTCTTTCCCGGCGCCGGCTACACCGGATGGCAGCTCGGCCGCTCGTTCGGCGCGTTGATCAACAATCACAACGTAGGATCGCCGGCAACTGCGATCAACGCGGCCGCGGACCCTCGCAACGGCACTGATTGGTCCGACGTCACATTCGTCCACTGCACCCGCTGGCAGGACAATGCAGCGGGACAGATCAGCATCGACCCGGTCACCAGCGCATCGAAGGCGCTCGATATCTGGGCGAGCCGCGGCGCGCACGTTTCGGTTGCGCCCATCATCGAGATGCAGATGAGGCACGGCATGCCGGCGACTCAGCTGTGCCTCGACCATGGCATCCTGCCCAGCTTGAGCCCGGACGTCGAAACGAACATGACGACCGATCCGTTCTCGCTGATGCGGGGGATCTTCTGCCAACAGCGTGCATTGGCCAACGACCTGGTTTTTCCTATCAGCAACCCGAATCATCTGCCGATCCCGCAGCTGGTCACCTGCCGGCAAGTCATCGAAATGTGCACCATCGCCGGTGCCGCAGCGAACCGTGTCTTGGACAAGGTCGGCACGTTGACGCCAGGGAAGGAGGCCGACATCGTGATGCTGGCGGCAGCGAACCACTTGGGAATCGCCCCGATCAATAACGTGCCGGGAGCCATCGTCACGCTGATGGACACTCGCAATGTGCGGCATGTGATGGTTGCCGGCAAGATCAAAGTCTGGAACGGCAACCTGGTGGGTTGGGACGTGGGCAGGCTCGCACGTGAGATCACGACGGCGCGCGATCGGGTACTTGCCCGGATTCAAGGCCCGGCGCTCACCGGAGCGATTCCTGCGGGAAACAACAGCTTCAACAACCCTTATAGGCCAAGCTTCTTCGGGTCGTGCTGCTACAAAGGTCAAAACACGATGTCGCCGGACTATGTGTTGAGGCCATGAGCCGTGCGGGCCGGCTGAGCTGTTGACCTGAACCGCCGACAAAAAGGGAGGCGAGCGTACCGGCCAGGAGGTGGTTGCCGAGGCACCCCTCCTGGCCGATGCCGGCATCACCGCGGCGCCAGGCGGCCAGTGAGGACGCCGAGCAGAAACTGCTCTTCCGGGTCCTCAAGGCCAAGCTCACGGTTCAAAAGATCGTCCAGCACGCCTCCGAAGGGTCGGGCGCTCAGACCCATCGCAGTCGCTGCCAGGATCAGGTTCTGGGAGATGTGCCCGGCTTCGGCCACCAGCATCCGATAGCCGCCTTCTCCATACTTGCGTTCGTGGCGCCGAAAGGCGCCTACCAGGCAGATCAGCGCGGCGGCGCCGGCGACCATCTCCCGTTCCACCGGCAGCGCCGCCCGGACGATCGAAGACGGGTCGATCCCGCGCCTCACGGCCTCGAGCACGTTGTCAACTGCGCGGTAGTGGTAGACCGCCGGTTCGAGGCCTTGCACTCGGAACACGACCGGATAGATCTCCACCGCGTAAAGAGCCCCGCTCGACGGATGCGCGCGAAGTTTTACCTCGCGACCCTCCCACGACATGGCTCCTGTCACTCCGCATCCCGTGTAGAGGAGGGCGTCGAATTCTTCGCGAGCCAGGGCCACTCCTACGTAATTCCGACCCGCCGGCCCGCGGTCGCCCGCCGGAACATCAGACAGGATTTCCGCAACCTTGCGTACCCCATCGATCGCGCGAATCAACCTCCACAAGACCTCCGCGCTTCCCGATACCGCCACGTCGCGCCGGCTCCGGCGTATGACCGTACAGCCGAGATCGGTCTCAAAGACCGGTTCTGCCGAAGGAAGGTGGAAGTGGACCGCACCTTCTTCGTCAACAAAGTTTCGCGAAAAGGGCAACAGCATCGGACGAGCGTCGTCGGGCAGAGAACTCGCATCTTCCGACCAGGGCGTGATGGTCTGCGCCCGCCGGCCGTCGACCAGCAAGTCCGTCGCAAATACGTAGTCGATGGTCGAGTCTTCCCGCAGCGTCACCTTGACGGTTGAGGCGAGGTCGGCTTCACGGCGCTCGGGGCCTGGCTGGAAACCGCTCGCGGGGCTGCCAGGGCTATCGAGTTGCAAGCCGATGTCGGTCGCCTTCTTGAACCAGATTTCCGCCTCTTCCTGTCTGCCGGCCTTGAGCGCGAGCGCGCCCATGCGACGCAGGTCGGCGCCTTGACCTCTGAGGTCGCTCAATTCTTCGGAAATCCTGAGCGCCGTATCGTATGCCCTGCGCGCCTCGTCGAACTGACCGCTGGCCAGAAGCACATCCCCGAGATCCGAATACAGCGACCCGCGCAATCCCTTTGCATGATCGCTCGCGGGAAGCTGCTCCGCCGCGAGCATTGCGTCGCGAAAATGCGCCAGAGCCAGTTCCGAGCGCCGGCCCATGCCGAAGCATCGTCCCAGTTGACCCAGAATGACGACCTTGCCGCAGCTGGGCCCGTCAGGGACCCTGGCCAGCGTGGCGACGATCCGCGGCGCGTTTTGTTCGAGCTCCCGGTAGTCGCGCGCCCGTCCCTGCAGAGCGACCTTCTGTCCACCGTCGGAAGCTTCCGCGGCCTGCTGCTCAATGAGGTCCGCGACGAAGCCATAGTGCTTCCAGGCGTCCGCGCCGGCAGGGTTTCCCGCTTGTGCTACGGCCAGTGCCTCCTCGGCAAGAAGCCGGGCATCGGCGAGGCGGCCTGGCCGGTGTCGCAGCAGCTGGGCCAGCTCGCTCAGGTGAGGCCCCAGATGGCTGCGATCTCCAATTTGACGTTCGAGACCGATTGCCTTCTGGTAGCACTCTTCGGCCGCCTCGAGCTTGCCGCTTTCGGCGTTGAGGAGAGCCAGTTGACTCCAGCTTCGTGCGGCCCCTGGAAGGTCGGCGAGGTCGACCTGAATCAGCGCCGCCTGCTGAAAGTGGCGCTCCGCCTCGACGCGCTCCCCCTTTTCCTTCAGGATCTTGCCCAGCTGAAACGAAGCGGCAGCCTCCATAGCACGCTCACGAATCTGGCGAAACAGAGCAAGCGCCGCGCGGCTTCGCTCCAGCGCCTCCTCCAGATTGCCTTCCGCCAACGCGAGCGCTCCCAGCCGACCGAGGTCTACGCCTTGACTTCTGAGGTCTTTCAGTCGTTCGCCGATCTTCAGCGCCACCTCGTAGGCCTTCTTCGCATCGCCGAGCTCGCCGACCGCGCGCAGGGCGTCTCCAAGGTCCGAATGCAGCGCGGCGCGCAGACCCTTCACTGCGTCGCTTGAGCCGAGCTTTTCCGCGACGCCTATCGCGTCTCGGAGATGCTCGAGGGCACCCTGGGACCGCCGATCTGTGTAGAAGCATCGGCCCAGTCGCCCCAGAACCACGGCCCTGCCAAAGCTCGGCGCCTCACCGAGCCGCGCGAGAATGGCCGTGAAGGCCTCGACCGCCTGGTCGGTCTGACCCCGTTCGAGCATTTGCTCGGCACGGCTGCATTCGGCGAGATACCAGTCCGGCGACCCCTGGTTGTCTGAAGCGGGCTTGCTCATCTGCCAATACGCGTTACAGCCTCGCGATGTTCATAGTCTTAATCCGCTCGAGTCCATCCGGACGATGACGTCAACACGCTGCACGTTGCAAGAATCTGGAAATACCGCTGCAAGAATGTGGAAGACGTGTCGCGCACCGCCTTGTTAGCGTTTATGTGATCGTCGCCGGCGCATCAACGCCGGAGGCCCCACTCCTGCGTCCCTTGAAAACAGAGTCTCCGCGGCCGCAGCGGCGAAAAACCAGACCAAAACGGTAGCAGACAATGAAACGCATCAAACCGCTTCGCTCCGGGCATGCCGTGGCAATCCCGTTTGCCGCCTGCCTGCTCTGGCTGGCAAGTGCATCGGCTGTCGAACCACTCGGTCCCTTCACCGTCGCGCATCAGGGTGTCCTGTACATGGGAGGCACGTACGACAACACGGCCGCCCCGACGACGATGTCCGGCCAGATGCACGTGTTTTACCAGATCCCGAGCAGCGACGAGGGGAACGGGGATTCCGCCGGCAGGTATCCGATCGTGATGATTCACGGAAGCCAGCAAACCGGCGCAAATTTCCTCGGCACACCGGACGGGCGTCCCGGCTGGGCGGCGTACTTCGTCAGCCAGGGCTGGCCCGTCTACGTGATCGATCAGCCCGGCCGCGGAAAGTCCGGCTACTTCCCGAATGCGTACGGGCCCCAGGCCGGCAATCCCAGTCCGACGACTGTCCAGCGGATGTTCACGGCACCGGAATTGACGACCCCACTCCAATGGCCTCAGGCCGCTCTGCACACGCAGTGGCCCGGCGGACCGGGCAGTGGCGTGCCTGGCGAACATGCGTTCGACCAGTTCTTCGCGTCCCAGGTCGCGAACATGCCCGACGGCAACCTGGCGCTGTCGCTGACGACTGCGGCGGTTACGCAGTTACTGGATCGGATCGGTCCAGCCGTCATCATCACCCATTCGATGTCGGGTCCGCTCAGCTGGATGATTCCGCAGGCGAACCCGGGCAAGGTCAAGGCCATCATCGCGGTCGAGCCCACCGGCAACTCCAATCTGAATGGCGACAACGCGCCGGGTACGGCATGCGGTCTGAGCGTCGTGTGTTTGAACTTCACGCCCCCCGTCAGCGGTGCGGCCGATCTGGGTCTTGTTCGGGTGCCGCCACCCAACAGCAGTCTGAAGAGCTGCTGGCTGCAGACCGAGCCGGTTCATACCTTGCCCTGGCTGCAAGGAATCCCGATCCTTATTGCCACGGGCGAAGCCTCCTATCACGCCACTTACGACTACTGCACATCCAAATTCCTGACACAGGCAGGAGTGCCGAACGAATGGGTGTATCTGCCGACCGTCGGGATTCATGGGAACGGGCACATGCAGATGCTCGAGATGAACAATCTCGACATCGCCGGTTTTTACGAACGCTGGTTGACAGAACGCTTGAGAGGAGCGCGGGAGCGCGATTAGGGCCCGGCGCGAACCCCCAGGCGACCTTCGACCTGGTCGGCACGCATCCGGGCGCCTGCCGGAACCGCACACCCAACAGAAAGGGCCGACCGAGTCGGCCCTTTTTCCTGAGTGCACCGCCGTGTCTCGACGGTCTGTGCGACCAGCTCGTGAACGCTTAGGAAAATCGTCCAAATTTCCGCTGCGCGCTCGCGCGACGACGGTGAGGTTTTCCGTGTGATTCATGCGAGGCTGCGTCCCGTCCCGTACACGGGGTACAGTTTTCGACCAGGGTCTACCGGCGCTGTGCGCTGCGCAATACCCTGCCCGGTGATAAGATTTTTGACATTAGGGGGGATGGCGCTATAAAGAAAATTATGTGGCCATACTTGGCCGGCGCTGCGTTTCAGGGAGTCCCCGATGAAGGTCGTCAGTCGGTCCGTCGGTTGTCTTCGAAAGATAGACTTCGCCGACGCCTTGTTCCGCACCAAAGGTGTCGTCCCTCAGACTTCAGTGACGTTCGAAGATCCGGGCGCCCTTGGAATCGCTTGCGTCTCGTACCATGGCCCGGTTCATACGTTCAAGCCGGCCAATCAGACCTATCATGGCATCGGCTATCGGGTTAGCGGCGCCCAAACGATCAGGATAGACAAGCCCCGTTCGTTTCCGCATGGAACGGGCAGATCGGGGATGACGGCGATCGTCCCGGCTACCGAGGAGTCTGCGTGGCTGTCCGAGGGTCCCCACGAAATGGTTCACTTCTATCTGGCGTCGCCCCTCGTCGGCGAGGTGGCCGCCGAGATTTATGGAGTGGACGGGAGCGACGTCGAGATTCAGGAGGCGGCTTTTCACATCGACGAAAGCATCGCTCGCTACGCTATGGTGTTTCAGCAGAGGCTGCGCGACCCGGAACCGGTCACCGAGCTCGAGCTGAATGCGATCGCCCACCTGCTGAGTGCACACTTGTTACGCCGCTATTCCAATCTGGCGTGCCGCCCGATGTCGCGCGTCGATCAGAAACTGTCGAGCGCCGAACTGCGTACGGTAACGGACTACATCGAAGCGCATCTGGACTCTGCGCTCAGACTGTCCGAACTGGCGGCTGCCATCGGGATGAATCAATACCGGTTTGCGCGGGCCTTTCAGGCTACGACGGGAGACAGCCCGCACAAGTACGTGATGAAACTTCGGATCACCCATGCCCAGGACCTGCTTGCGGCGAGCAAACTTTCGCTGGGCACGATCGCCGCCACGGTTGGGTTTTCCTCGCAGAGCCACATGACGCTCGCCTTCCAGAGGAATCTTTCGATCACCCCCGGGCGCTATCGGATCCAGACCGGTAAATTCGACCGCGACGAATGCAGTGGCGCTTTTTGAGAATCGGACGAGGGCTGAGATGGACGATCGGGTAGATAGGGTCACATATTCGTCCGATCATCCGATCCGCTCGAAGCGGGAGGATCGATTCAATCGCGCACCGTTCGCAACGCGCGTCGCCGACACGACGGCGACCTGGCGGGATCCATCGAGCATCGTCATTGGTCTGTACGGCCCGTGGGGCGGCGGAAAAAGCTCGACCCTCAATCTGATGGAGGAGGCACTTGTCGCCCATCCCAACGTCGTCGTGGTCCGCTTCAACCCGTGGCTTTTCAATTCCGAAGAGCGACTGCTGTGCGGTTTCTTCGAAACGCTCGCCGCAGCGCTGGCCCGTTCGGTGCCGCGAAAGGCGGACAAGCTCGCGGGTCTACTCCGGGGTTACGGCGCTCTGCTGGCGCTGACTTCCGTATCCGTGGCGGGACCGAACCCGGTCAACCCGGGTCCGGGCGATGGCGGCAAAGGGATCGGCGACCCCTCGGCGAGCGGCGGACTCGACGAGCTGAAGGACCGCGTCGACCAGGCATTGCAGCAGGGCGGCCAGCGTGTCGTGGTATTGATCGACGATATCGACCGCCTGGATCGAACCGGGATACAGGCGGTTTTCAAGCTGGTGAAGCTGACCGCTGGTTTTGCAAATACCAGCTACGTGCTTTCGTTCGACGACGAGATGGTCGCCTCGTCCATCGGCGAGCGATACGCCGAGGCGGGATACGAGGCCGGGCGAAACTATCTGGCGAAAATCATCCAGGTGCCCTTGCACCTTCCACCGCCGGACGCGATGCAGTTGCGGCAAATGGTATTCGACGGCATTACGGCGGCGCTGCGCCAGTCCGGAATCGAGCTGGAGCGGGAAGGGGCCGATGCGTTTGCACATCAGTTCGTGGGTGGCCTCGAGCCCCGCCTCGGAACGCCCCGGCATGCCAAGTTGTACGTGAACGCGGTGACTTTCGCGCTGCCACTGCTCAAGGAAGAGGCGCATCCGGTGGATCTGCTTCTGATCGAGGGCATCCGCGTCTTCTATCCCAAGCTGTACCTGGCGATCCGGGACAACGCCGACCTGTTCCTGGGCGGCGGCCGCGATTCGGACCAGAACACGGAAAGCGCGCAGCGGCGCCACCTGGCCGATTTGATCGCCAAGGCCGCGGGTGACATCACACCGGAGCAGAGTGCAAGTCTGCGTCGCGACCTGCTCGAGCCCCTTTTTCCCCGGCTGCGGGCAACCCGCTACGGGCACGACTGGGAACCGAACTGGGCGCGCGAGCAACGCATCTGCTCGCAGCAGTATTTTCAGCGCTACTTCACCTACAGCGTGCCGCCAGGCGACATCGGAGATCTGGAGGTGAAGTCGTTTCTGAACGACATCGCATCGTCCAGCACTCCGACACAGGACGCCGCACTGGGGGCCTTCGCGCAACGCGGCGCGTTCCCGCGCTTGATCCACAAGCTGAATCGGGCCGCGCCGGCAATGGACGCAGATGCTGCGTCAGCGCTTGCGTTGGCGATTGCACGAAACGCATCGCTGGCATACAGCGAACGCGGCCCGGCGTCCATGCTCGATTACACGTTCACCCACGCCGCTCACCTGGTCGCCAGCCTGGTTAAGCAGACCGATGATGTGGAAGCCCGGGACCGGATCGCTCGCTCGATCGCGGAAATCGCCCAGCCGCTGACGTTCGCCTTGGAGTGTTTTCGCTGCATGCGCCGCAGCGCCGACCACGCGGAAGAAGACCAGGTATTGTCGAAGCACGGCGACCTGGCGATGCGTTCGCTTCTCGTTGATCGGATACGATCACAAGCGGCCGCGACACCCTTGCATCGCACCTTCGGGCGCGATTCGCGCGGGCTGTACTGGCTCTGGGCTCAGCAATCTGCCGCCGAGGTCGCGTCGGACCTGCGGCAGAAGCTTCAGGCGGACCCGGCCGAGGTGGACGCCTTGCTCGACTGCTATGTCGGCGAAGTCGGCGAATCAAACAACGGGGCGCTGGCGTACGCCGACATCGGTCGAGAGGCGTATGACGCGATTGCGCAGCTGATCGAGCCTGAGACCATCGCTGCCGCCCTGATCCGAAGGCATGGGTCCGGCCTGGGCTCCGGAGATTTCTATCGGCACGATACGGCCGGCATGGCGCAAAGAATTGCCCACCAATTCCTGTGGATGCACCGCCGCGCCGAGCAGGAACCGGCCAGGCAGGCTGCTGCAACGAGCGACGACCCGGCCTTGCTGCCCTCGGATCAGCCGGACACGGAGGTCGAAAAGACCGATGAGCTTCTCGCCGGCGACAACCCGGTCGCCGCCCCTGAGGACGCGCTCGGCGTGCATCGCCCGCCCATGTAACAGCGTCAAGCCCGTCCCGACACCACTTCCGCAAAACGGCCGACATCGACCTCGTCGTTGTAGACGTGGGTCGAAACCCGCATCGCGTCGCCGCGCACCGACACGTAAATGCGATTGGTCTGCAGCGCCCGACGCAAAGCCTCCAGATCCGTGCCCGCAGGAGGGCGAATACCGAAGAGGTGCGCGGCGTGCGAATCGTCCTGCGGCACCTCGTAACCTGCCGACTGCGCGCATTGGATCAGCTTCTTCGAGACCTCGGCGCAATAGCGCCGCACCCGCGGCACCTGCCATTGGCGAAACAGTTCGAGCGCCGCGGTGAGCATGCCGGTCAACGACAGGTTGGCGCGCGTGCTGGTGTCATATCGGCGCATGCCCGGCGAGTAGGCATCTTGATAATCGACCAGCCGGGAAAAGTCCTCGCTGCCGCGGCGCATCAGCCAGCTTTCTTCCAGGGGCGAGCCATCGGCCAGCCGGTCGCTGAAATAGGCAAAGCCGAGCCCGTAGTGAGCCAGCAGCGACTTGTAGGGGTGTGCGACCAGTGCGTCGGCGAAAATTGCTCCGACGTCCACCGGCTCGATACCGATCGTTTGCGTCGCGTCGACGACGAACCAGGCACCCACTTCGCGGCAGCGCCGCCCGACCGCGACAAGATCGAAAAGAGTTCCATCGGTCCAATGTGCAGTCTCGATCGCCACCAGCGCGGTGTCGCGGCCGATGCTCGACAGCAGCCGTTCGTTCCAGAGTCGCGCACGATCCTCGCCAGCGGGTCGCTCCACCACTCGGATCCGGGCACCGTGGCCTGCCAGTTTGCGCCAGGAATACACATTGCTCGGGAACTGATCCGCCAGCACGACGATCTGCTGCTGCGGACCGATCGCGACGTTCTTCGCAACCGTCGCAATCGCATTCGCGACGTCCGGCACGAACGCGATGTGCTCGGGTGAAGCATTGATCAGCTCGCCGATCAGGCGACGCGCGGTCTCGGCCGGCTCGAAGAAGTCCGCAGAACCGATCTGCCAGGGCGCTGCGCGCAGCAGCAGGGCGCCTTCGCCCGCTTCGCGGACCGGTCTCGGCGTCGGACCCATGTACGCGCTGTTCAGATAGCAGACATCGCGCGGAATGTCGAACAGATGGCGCTGGCAGGCAAGGGGCACGGTGTCTTTCCTTCATGTCAATGCGAACTGCGGTGCGCGGGACCCGTGGAATTGCGGCACAGGTCCCGGGTACTCGGGTCAGTGCGATGCGATCAGGGGAACCGCGATCAATGCCGCTGTCATGCCAGCCGTCTGCAGGCGCGTGATCTGCTCCTTCAGAAGCAGCCAGGCCAGCAGTACGGTGACCGCGGGGTAGAGCGAAGACAGAATCGCAGCCACGTCGAGGCGGCCGTACTTGCTCGCGAGCACGAAACAAATGTTGCCCAGACTGTCGAGTGTGCCGGCAGCGATCACCACCCCGAGCGCCCCCGGCCGCGGAAGAGAGCCGCGCTGGACAGTCAGAATGACGGCGCTGAGCACGAAGGAGGTGGCGAGCACCGCCGCCGTCGGCCAGTACACACCCTGCATTGCAGCCAGATGGATGAACACCAGGAATGCGCCGAAGCCCAGACCCGCAAGCAGCGCGAGGCCGATGCCCTCGGGCCGTATTTTCCCATCCGGCCGCGAGATGAGCCACAGTGCCGCCAAGGCCAGCAGCAGACCGACCACCTGGATCCGCTGTGGAAGTCCCTGCGTGAATGCGGCCACGATGACCGGAACCGCCGCCGCCAGGACCGACGTCAACGGGGCGCCGATTCCCATTTTGCCGATCGCGAGCGCACGGTAGAACGCGGGAAGCGCCAGCCCGCCGACTACCCCGGCGGCACAAGCCCACGCGAGCGCCTGCCAGGACGGCGGCGCCTCGCGGGTGATCAGCGCGAGCGCCACCGTGATGACAAGGCCGCACAGACGCGCAACGGTGATCACACCGAAGACATGGCAGCGCTTCGCGGCGACGCCTCCACAAAAATCTGCGGTTCCAAACAAAGCGGCCGCCGCCAGCGCGAACGTTGCAGCAGCGAGTCCAGTAGGCAGTTGCATCGAGGTCGACCCCGCTGGAAGGAATCAGGAAGCCGGCGGCCGCGAACCGCAGCGGCCGCCGTTGTGTTCATTCCTGGAAATATCAATTAAAACAAACACAAAAGAGATATTCTTAGTGTCAAATCTCACCCATGGTGCACAAGTCGTCCGGCCGCAGACCGACCCAGCGCGGCCCGTGAAACCGCAACGCCGGTTTCGAGTCCGCACCCCGACAATTTACCTCTGTGGCACGACCCCGACGAGTGGGATGACGGTTGCATGCAGGCGCACTGATCAGTGGCGCGAGAGCTTTCCGCGCACCGTCATTCGCCTCAAACCGAACACTGGCGCTGTATCCTGGCCGAGGTAGGCGCCCGCCCCACGTAGCCATCGGACGATCATGTCGAAGGAGCTACCCCATCGCGAGGCCGTCGAGCGCCTGTCGCTCTGGGGCTACGCATTTCTGCCGGCCGCAGACGCGCTTGCGGCGCTCGATGTCGGCGTGGAGCAGCTGAATGCGCTGCGCGATACCTGGTCCCGCCTGCCGCGCGACATGTACCTGCGCGACGGTGGACGGTATCGGTCGCGGCGGCACAGTTGCTTCGTCCAGGATTTCACTTCATCGGGGCTCTCGGCCGTTCCGCACCGGTCCCACTGGCAATCCGCTTCATACAACGCCCTGCACGGCGGGCTCGAACGGTGGTTCGAGCCGATCGAAGCGCAGGTCGTGAATGCGCCGGTCTGGACCCGCCTCGTCGCGTCCATCGGCTCCGTGTTTGCGAGAGTCAGGAAGGTCGAGCGCTGGTTCATCGAGGCGCACCAGTTTCGCATCGATACCGCAAGCGGCATCGGGCGGCCCACGCCGGAGGGCGCTCATCGGGACGGAGTGGATTTTGTCGCTCTGATGCTGGTCGAGCGATACGGCATTCGGGGTGGCGAAACTCGCGTGTTTGACAGCAACGGTCCATCGGGCGTGCGTTTCACGATGTCCGAACCCTGGTCGACGCTTCTGATGGACGATGCGCGAGTCGTGCACGAGACGACGCCGATCCAGCCGGGCGAGGCGCCGGGCTTTCGCGATACGTTGGTGTTGACGTATCGCGCTGGCGGATTTCAGGCGCCCGATTAGGTTCTTTGCACCCATTTAGGTTCTTTGCACCCATCGTTGAGCGAGCCCTATCGAACTCTAGTATCCTTGGCGTTGCTATGACGACGTTGTTCAGGATGGGGCGGACGTGGCGCAGGGGCATCAGCGCGGGCGGCGCCATGGTGTTGCTGTTCGCACAGCTTAGTGTCGCCGCCTACGCTTGCCCGGATCTCTCGACGAGCTCGGGGGTTGGCGCGACGACAATGACCGAGCACTGCGCCCAAGGCGGCTCGGTGCTCGACCCCGAGCATCCCGCGGTCTGTCACGAGCAATGCAAGCCCAATGCGAACGTGGACTACCGAATTCAGAGCCCCGGCCTTCCGCCAGCCGTACCTACGGGACTCATCGTCACCTGGGTCGACCCGTATCGTCTCCTAAGTCGCGCCAGCCTCGCTGAGCCCGACGCCGCGCGGGCGAACGGCCCACCCCTTTCCATCCTTTTCTGCGTCTCGCGAACCTAGCCTCCGTTTGACTTCGCGCCGACCCGTGTTGGGCCGGCTGTCCGCGGGTCTTCGATAACGGAGGTTACATGCAGCTTTCATCGCTGAAGGCGCTGCCGTCACGGCCGCGCTTGCCCGCACGCCACTTGAGCCCCGGGCTCATTGCGTGTGCGGTCGCCACCCTTCTCGTGTTGCCGGTCGCACGGGCCGACCCGGCGTCCCCCCTGTCGCTCGACGAAGCGCTGCGCCTGGCCAGCGATCGCTCTGCCCAAATCGCCGCCCAACGGTCCGCGATCGACTCCGCGCAGCAGGCCTCCGTGTCGGCGCGCCAGTTGCCGGATCCGAAGCTGTTTTTCGGGGTCGAGAACCTGCCGGTGAACACATCCGAGTCGTTCAGCTTTACCCAGGACTTCATGACCATGCGCAAGATTGGATTGATGCAGGATTTCCCGCGCTCCGAGAAGCGCGACCTCAAGGGCAAGCTGGCCGAGCAGGTCGCGGCGAGGGAGCAATCCATGCTGGGAGACGTGCAACTGGCACTGCGCCGGGACGTTGCCGGCGCATGGATCGAACGCTATTTCGCGCAGCGCATGGCGTCGGTGGTCGATGAGCAGATAGCGGAGGTTCAGCTGCAGGCCGACGCCATGCAAGCCGGCCTTGCGAGCGGCAAGACACAGCCGGCAGAGCTTCTTGCGGTGCAGCTCAACCTGCAGGCGCTGCAGGACAAGCGCGCGGATTTCGACAAACAGGGCACTCGCGTCAAGGTGATGCTTTCGCGCTGGCTGGGCGATGCGGCAGCCCGGCCGCTGGCGCCGTTCGCGCTACCGGCCGTGCCGACGGACCGGGGCGCATTGGCCGACCACCTCGTTCACCACCCGCACCTGCAATCGCTCGAGCACCAGGTTCAGGCCGCACAGGCGGACGCTTCATTGGCTCAGGCGTCGGTCAAGCCCGACTGGAGTCTGGAATTCGCCTACGCGCAGCGTGGACCGAGCTTCTCCAACATGATCTCGGTGCAGGTCACCGTCGATCTGCCGTTGTTCCGGCACAACCGACAGAATCGTGACATCGCCTCGAAGGTCGCGCTGATAGAGCAGGCGCGCGATCTGAAGGAGGAAGCTCTGCGTCAGCACCTGTCGGAGGAGCAGGCGGCCTGGGTCGACTGGGACAGCGCTACCGCGCGCCTGCAGCGTTTCGATGACTCGCTGCTGCCGCTGTCTCACGAGCGCACACAGGCGGCGCTCGCGGCCTATCGGGGCGGGCGCAGCGATCTGGCTCCGGTACTGCAAGCTCGGCGCGACGAGTTGGACATCAAGTTACAGAGCGTCCAGTTGGCCGCAGACCAGGCCCGCGCCTACGCGCAACTGCTCTATTTCCTGCCCGAGGCGATCCAATGAGACGCAACCTCCTATTCCAGTCGATCGGGGCCATCGCCCTGCTCGGTGCGGGTCTAGGCGGCGGCTACTGGCTCGCCATGAACCGCGCCCACCCGCACCGTGCGGCCAGCCCGAATGCACACTCCCAGCTTCCCGTTCAGGGTTCGGCGTCTGCGGCAGCGAGCGACGGGATCGATTCCAAGGCCGGTCGCGAGGTCCTGTACTGGCACGACCCCATGGTGCCGGGACCGAAGTTCGACAAGCCGGGCAAATCCCCTTTCATGGATATGCAGCTGGTGCCGGTGTATGCCGGCGAGGCGCGGGACGACGGGAAGGTCGCGATCAGCCCGCGCACGGTTCAGAACCTCGGCATACGCACCGCAGAGGTCAAGCCGGGCGCGCTCGAGACGGGCTTCTCGACAGTCGGAGCCGTCGGCATCGATGAGCGCGGCATTACCGCCGTGCAGTCCCGCGTGAACGGGTACGTCGAAAAGCTTCACGTACGAGCCCAGTACGACTCGGTGATGCACGGTCAGCCCCTGGCCGAAATCTATGCGCCCGACTGGCTCTCGGCTCAGGACGAATACCTGGCGCTCAAGCGCAGCAGGCAACCGGGGGCCGATGCGCTGTCGCAGGCCGCTCGTGAGCGCCTCGTGCTGCTTGGTATCCCGGAGGAACAGATCCGGGCCATCGAGCGTGACGGCAAGTCCGACTCGCGCATCACGTTGTATGCGCCCGCCAGCGGACTTGTGTGGGAACTGGGCGTACGTGAGGGCGTGGCCGTCAGTCCGGGCATGACGCTGTTCAAGCTCGCTCCGCTCGGCACCGTGTGGGTCAATGCGGAGGTGCCGGAAACCCAGGCTGCGCTGATTCGCCCCGGAATTCAGGTCGAGGGGCGGGCTGCGGCCTTCCCGGATACGGTCTTCAAGGGCAAGGTCGAAGCGCTTCTGCCCGATGTGAACGCCACCACGCGCACCATCAAGGCGCGCATCGTTCTCGCAAATCCGGGGGGACTCCTGAAGCCTGGAATGTTCACCCGCCTCGAGTTCGGCAGCCATAACAAGAACGGTCTGATGGTGCCCACCGAAGCCGTGATTTACACCGGTACACGAAACGTCGTGATCCTCGCGGATGCAGAAAGCAGATTTCGGCCCATCGACGTCGAGGTGGGTCGCGACAGCGGCGACCTCACCGAGATCCGAAAGGGGCTGCAAGCGGGACAGCGGGTCGTGGTGTCCGGTCAGTTCCTGATCGACTCCGAGGCGAGCCTGAAAACCACGCTGGATCGTATGAACGCGCCCGAAAGCGCCGCATCGGCAGAAAAGGGAGAGCGGCCATGATCGCTCGGCTGATCCGCTGGTCGATC
>VBCK01000221.1 GCA_005882215.1 Betaproteobacteria bacterium
GCAGCAGCGTCGTGCGCACATTCGGGGTGCGCCGCGCACCGGTGCCGACATCGACGAGTGCGCTGGGCTCCTCGAGTCCACAGGACCAGATGCCGCGCGGCCGGTGCAGCTTGAAGCTGCGGCCGACGAGTCGCACGCCGTTGGCCAGCAGGGCGGAAGCGAGCGTGTCGCCCTTGAAGCCGCTCAAGCTGCGTCCGTTGAAAGTGAACGACACGCTGCGCGAGCGGTCGATCCACGCGCCCGCCGGTGCCGCCAAACGCGCACTGCCCATGAGGCGGCCTACGCTGCGCCCGGGCGCGGCGGCGCCTCGGTCATGCCGTACACCGCCAGCACCTCATGCGTCACGGTGTGGCGCGCGAGGTTGAACCAGGCTCCGCACCCGAAGGAGTGCCGCCAGCGCTCGAGGTGTACGCCCCTGGGGTTGTCGCGGAAGAAGAGATAGTGACCCCACTCGGCATCGCTCGCCTCGAGGCCGGGCCGCGCAAGGTGCGTCGTTCCGCCGCACACGAACTCGGTCTCATCGCGCACTCCGCACCAGGGACACGGCAGCTGCATCATGGCGTACCGTCCCCGCTCAATGCGCTATGCCCGTGGCCGCCGCTTCGTCGATGAGGCGTCCGGTGACGAAGCGCTCGAGCTGGAAGGCCTCGGCGAGCTCATGGCTGCGGCCGGTCGCAAGCACGTGCGCCAGCGTCCAGCCGCCCACCGGGATGGCCTTGAAGCCCCCGGTCCCCCAACCGCAGTTGATGTACAGCCCGGGCACCGGCGTCGGCCCGATGATCGGGCTCGAATCGTGCACGACATCCACGATGCCGGCCCAGTGGCGCAGCAGGCGCAGGCGACTGAAGGACGGAAACATCGCGAGCGTTGCCGCCACCACGTTCTGCAGCACCCCGAAGCTGCCGCGCTGCGCGTAGGAAGGAAAGAGATCGAGGCTCGCGCCGATCACCATCTCGCCCTTGTCGGACTGGCTCACGTACGCCCCGGTCCCCGGGGCGATGACCACGACGTCGAGTGTTGGCTTCAGGGGCTCTGTCACCATCGCCTGCAGCGCGTAGCTCGTCACCGGGAGCCTGAATCCGGCAAGCCTCGCGAGCACCGAGCTGTGGCCGGCAGCGGCGATACCGACGCGCCCGGCGCGGATGCGTCCGCGGGTGGTGTCCACTGCCGTGACCCGGCCACCCTCACCCGTCACGAAGCCGGTCACCTCGCAGTTCTGGATGATGTCGACACCGAGCGCATCCGCGGCGCGCGCGTACCCCCAGGCCACCGCGTCATGCCGCGCCGTACCGCCACGGCGTTGCCGCATGGCGCCCAGCACCGGAAAGCGCGCGTCGGGGGACAGATCGAGCGGCGGGACGAGCGCGCCCACCTGCTCGCGCGAGACCAGCTCCGCATCGATGCCGTGCATCGCCATGGTGTTGACCCAGCGCGACAGCGACTCCAGGTCGTGACGGCTGTGCGCGAGCATCAGGTGGCTGCGCTGGCTGAGCATGATGTTGAAATTCAGCTCGCGCGAGAGGCCCTCGTAGAGCCTGAGCGAGAAGTCATACAGCCGCGCGCTCTCCGGATACAGGTAGTTGGAGCGCACCACCGTGGTGTTGCGCCCGGTGTTGCCGCCGCCCAGCCAGCCGCGCTCGATGACCGCGACGTTGCGGATTCCGTGGTTTCTGGCGAGGTAGTAGGCGGTGGCCAGCCCGTGACCGCCGCCGCCTACGATCACCACGTCGTAGGCCGCTTTGGGCTCGGGCGAGCGCCACGCCGGCGGCCAGTTACGGTGCGACGAGAGCGCGCCGCGCAGCAGCGCCAGGGCCGAGTACTTCACGCCCGCAGTCAGGCCTTGTCGCGGTAGTCGGTCTGGATCTTGCGGATCTGCTTGTCGGTGCCGAAGAACGCGTGCTTGGACATGTCGGCGCTGTAGCGACTGGCCGGGGGGTGCCGGCCGAGGCTCTCCGCGAGTGCGCGGATGTGGTGCGGACCCGCGCCACAGCACACACCCAGATAGCGGATACCGAGCGCGAACGCCTCGCGCCCGAAATCGGCAATTTCCGCGCGCGTGCACACGAACGGATCGAGCCCCACCGGAAACGCGCGCCGATCGCCGCAGCACGGATCGGTGAGGGACATGAACGAGGGCTGGGTGGGGACGGTGCGATACGGCACCGGCAGGCCCGCCACATGGCACTTGACGGCCGCGCGGATCTGCCTGAGCAGCGGCAGCATGGTCGCGGGTCCGCGGTGGCAGTTGAGCCCGACCACATCCGCTCCCGCCGCTTCCAGGCGCTGGCAGGCCTCGGCCGGCGTGAGACCGTCGCGCGTCAGCTCCTCCTGGTGCATGGCGAAGGTGACCACCACCGGCACTTTCGAGTGCCTGCGGATCGCTTCCAGCGCCATGAGCGCCTCGCCGGCCCACCCCAAGGTCTCGGCGACGAAGTAATCGACTCCGGCTTCCACTGCCCAACCCACCTGCTCGTCAAAAATCCGCGCGACTTCCTTGATTGCGCTCTTGTCAGCGGGGTCGTAGATGTTGGTATTGCACAAATCGCCGGCGAACAGCGTGCCGGTGCGGCGCGCGACCGACCTGGCGATCCCGAGCGCCGCGCGGTTCATGGGCACCAGGTCCTTCTCGCGCCCGATGACCCGCAGCTTCTCGCGATGCACGTAGTAGGTCAGCGCCTGCGTCACGTCCGACCCCGCGTGCACGAAATCCAGGTGCAGCTGCTCGACCACCTCGGGGTGATCGAACAGCACCTCGGGCACGAACGCGCCGGCCTGCAGGTAGCCCCGCCGCTCCAGCTCGAACACGTACCCTTCGGCGCAGATCACCGCCCCGTTCTTCAGGCGCGCCAGCAGATCCCGCTCGCTACCTTGGCCCCTGGCGGCGGGCCGCGAGGTGCTGGCGGACCGGGAGGTCGCTTGGGGTTTTGCCTTGGATTTTGCCTTGACTTTGGCTTTCTTGGCGGCCATGCAGGATCTCCGGAAATAGGATGGCTAGGTAGCTGAGCCTCGAGCGCGCTACATTGTAAATCCGGGCCCCGGTGGCCCAATGCCTCTTTTAGATGGGGCTATTCAATTTCTAGGCTTTTATGCCCGGCCAGACTTCTGGAAGCTTCAGCCCATGAGCACCCCCGCCCTCCAGCGCGACCGCAGCGGCTGGGAGCGCCTGTCCGCCAGTGTGCGGCCCGAAGGCCGCGCCTTCATCGCCGGCCGCCCGGTCGCGGCCCGCGACGGGGGTGTGTTCGATGACGTCAGTCCCATCGACGGTAAGGTCGTCTGTCAGGTGGCCCGCTGCCGCTCGGCGGA
Organism: Betaproteobacteria bacterium; assembly: GCA_005882215.1. GTDB lineage: Bacteria > Pseudomonadota > Gammaproteobacteria > Burkholderiales > Burkholderiaceae_F > VBCK01. Next base: position 3,304 of record VBCK01000221.1, read on the forward strand.
CGTCGATGCGGCCGTGGCCGCTGCGCGCAGCAGTTTCGAGACCGGTGCGTGGCGGCGCATGGAGCCCAAGGAGCGCAAGCGGATCCTCAGGCGCTTTGCGGAACTCATCCGCGCGGACGTGGATCGCCTCGCGCTGCTGGAGACGCGCGACGTCGGCAAGCCGATCGTCAATTCGGTCAGCGTGGATGTCGCCAACTGCGCCGATTGCATCGAATACTACGCCGAGTTCGCCGACAAGCTGTATGACGAGGTCGCGCCCACCGGGCCGAACGACCTGGCGCTGGTGCGCCGCGAGCCCCTCGGGGTGGTGGCCGCGATCGTGCCGTGGAACTATCCGCTCATCATCAGCGCCTGGAAGGTGGGACCGGCGCTGCTGACCGGCAACTCCGTGGTGCTCAAGCCGGCCGAGCAGTCGCCCCTGTCGGGGATCCGCCTGGGTGAACTGGCGTGCGAGGCCGGCGTGCCGCCGGGTACCTTCAACGTCGTGCCGGGCTTTGGTGAGGAAGCCGGCAAGGCGCTCGCCCTGCACCCGGAGGTCGATCTGGTCAGCTTCACCGGCTCGACCGAGGTCGGCCGGCTGATGTTGCGCTATGCCGCCGACTCGAATCTCAAGCGCGTGGCACTGGAGTGCGGCGGCAAGACGCCGCAAGTGGTGTTTGCGGACGCGGATCTCGAGGCCGCCGCCTACGGCATCGCCTGGGGAATTTATTACAACAGCGGCGAGACCTGCCACGCCGGCTCGCGCCTGATCGTGCAGGAGGGCGCCAAGGACGCCCTGCTCGCAGCCATCAGGCGCGTCACCGCGACCATCACCCTCGGCCATCCGCTCGAT
>VBCK01000222.1 GCA_005882215.1 Betaproteobacteria bacterium
CGCCGTCGGCGGTTTAATGCCCCGCCCGTGGCCCGCGCGGTAGCGGTCGCCAACCACGTAGGCCGCCAGCGCCGGCAACAGCAGGATCGCCCCGAAGACGTTCACCAGGAACATGAACGCCAGCAGAATGCCCATGTCGGCCTGGAATTTGAGTGTCGAGAAGGCCCAGGTCATCACCGAGACGGTCATCGTGATGGCCGTGAACAGGGAGGCGGTCCCGCGCTGTTTGAGCGCTTCGACGAACGCTTGGCTGAGGGAATGATTGCGCTCGCGCATCTCGTGCATCATGCGTTCGAAGAGGTAGATGCCGTAGTCCACGCCCACGCCCACACTGATCGCGATGACCGGCAGCGTGTTGACTTTCACGCCAATGCCAAGCATCGCCATGATCGCGTTGCACAGCAGTGTCACCAGCCCGAGTGGCAGAATGATGCAAAGGGTCACCCGAACCGAACGGAATGTGACCAGGCAAAGGAAGGTCACGGCCGCGAAGAGCGTGAAATTCACCCACTTGCCCGAACGTTCGACCACCTCGTTGGTCGCCGCCATCACGCCGACGTTGCCCGAGGCAAGACGGAACTGGACCTTCTCATCGTCGTTTTCGGCCTTGAATTCCTTGATTCGGGAGACGATCGAGCTGATCGTCGTCGCCTGGTGGTCGGTCGTGTAGATCGAAACCGGGATCGCCGTGCACTTGGAGTTGCGGTATTCGTTGCCCAGACGGGTGGCAAATCCCACGCCCTGCGCGATCTGCTGCACCGTCTCGGGCAACATGCGCCAGCGCACCCAGCCCTCGGCGAAGTCCTGCGTCACGGCCTCTACGAAACTCTCGAGTGAACGCACTGCTGCAACCCCTTGAGTCTGGCGCATCGCGAAGTCGAACTTGCCGACCTTATCCTCGACGTCGCGCTGGACGCATGGGGAGTCATCGCCCTTCGCCTCGGCGATGACCTGTAGCATGTCAACGCCAATGGCGAAGTTGCCGGTCACGACGTCGACATCCCGGTTGTAGCGCGAATCGGCACGCAGCTCGGGCACGCCGCGGCCGGTGTCGCCAATCTTCAGACCGCGGGCCTCCCAGTACCCGAACGCCATCAGGCCAAGGGCCAGCACGATCGGCAGCAGCGCACCGCGCTTGCTGGCGAGCGGCCCCAGCCGATTCCACAGCCAGTACCCTGTCGTCTCCTTGCCGTGGAAGCGCTGCGCCTCCGCCGCGGAAAAGCGCATATAGGAAAGCAGGATCGGGAGGAGAACTTTGTTGGTCAGGATCATGACCGTTACCCCGATCGTCGCCGTCAGCGCGAGCTCGCGCACGATCTCGATGTCGACGACGGCGATCACCATGAACCCCAGGGCGTTCGCGAGCAGAGCCGTCGCCCCAGGGATGAACAGCTTGAGAAAGCAGTTGCGCGACGCGCTTACACCGTCGGCGCCGGCGAGGGTCTCCAGCTTCCAGGCGTTGGTCATCTGCACCGCGTGCGAAACGCCGATCGCGAAGATCAGGAAGGGCACGAGGATGGACATCGGATCCAGGCCCAACCCCAGCAACGGCAGAAGGCCCAGCAGCCAGACCACGGGGATGGCGGCGGCGATCAGTGCCACCGCTGTGAGCATCAACGAGCCCGAGTACCAGTAGAGCAGGACCGCCGTAATGGCGAAGGCGGCAACGAAAAACATCGTGACGCTGGCCGCACCTTCGGCGATGTCGGCCGTGGCCTTGGCGAAGCCGATGATGTGGATCGATACTTTGTCGTTCTCGAACTTCTGGCGGATCTGGTCGAGCTGCGCGCCGATCGAGCGCAGGTCCAGACGCAGCCCGGTCTCCGGGTCCCGGTCCTGCAGTGTCAGCACGACCATGGTCGCGGTCATGTCGGCCGATACGATGCGGCCAAGCCAATCCGATTTGATGATGTTGGTGCGGACTTTATCCATCTCCTCGGGCTTGCCGGAGAAGTCCGCGGGCACGAGGTTGCCGCTGTTGAATCCCTCCTCGACGACCTCGTTGAAGCGCACGTTCGGGGTGAACAGGGACGTGAGCGAGCTGCGTTCGACCCCTTTGATGTAGAACGCCTCGTCCGTGATCTGGCGCACGGTCTGCATGACGTGCTTCTGGAAGATGTCTCCCTGGCGGACCTTGACCGCGATCAGGACCTTGTCCGCGCCGCCAAAATCGGCCTGATAGTCCTGGAAGGTGCGCATGTACTCGTGATGCAGGGGAATCATCTTCGTGAACCCCGCCGTGACGCGAAGCTGCATCGCGGACAGTCCAAGCGCAAGAGTGATCGTCAAGCCGATGGCGAGGAATACCAGGCGCCAGTGAAAGATGGTGTAGGCCACGCGCCCGACCCAACCCTTGAATTCCTCCGGGCGGAATTCCCCATGCACGTCCGGATGCGGTAGGTGACCGGCGTGGGCTTTTTCGGTTTCGTAAGTCGCGACCGCTGCCATTTGCTGCTTTCGTGGAGTGTTTGACACGCCGACTGCTCTGGCTAGCGGTCGCCCGCAGCCCGCACGCCGTTGGACATGTAGCCCACGTACAGAATCGAACCGTCCTTCAGGAACCGGGCACGCGACAACGGCAGTCCTTCGGGCGCCTTGCTCAGGACGAAAGACTTGCCATAGTCGCGGCTCACCGCGAGCAGGCCGGCGTTGCCGACCAACACCACACCGCCGTGATCGTCGGCGAAGCCGCCGTTCAGAGCGCTCGTCGTCGCCAGCGGCACCTGCTCCCACTTCATCCCGCCATCAGTGGACCGGAAGACGTGGCCGCGCATGCCGTACGCCAGCAGCGAGTTGTCTGCCAGCGCCAGCGCGCCGAAGAAGGATGCCTGGTACGGCGACTTGATCTCGTTCCATGTGGATCCGCTGTCGGCAGATATCGCCATCGTCCCGGATTCGCCCACGAGGAACAGCTTCTCGCCGAACTCTATGACCTGGGAAATATGCCGGTCGAACCCTTCCTTGATGACCGTAAGCTTCCTCCAGGTGACACCAGCGTCAGCAGATTCCAGATACATGCCGAACGCGCCGTAGGCAATGACCGCGCCGTCCTTGCGCGCGAGCAGCCCAAGGATCGAGTCATGGTTGATCTCGGGCAATTCGATGAGATGCCAGGTGGAACCCGCGTCATCGCTGCGCATCAGAGTTCCCCCGTGTCCCGCCGCAATCGCCGTTTTCGCGGACACGAAGACGACCGAGGTCAGCGATCGGGTGGTCGGCGTCTGGATCACCGTCCAGCTTCGGCCTTCGTCCTTCGACGTCAGGATGACCCCGCGCTCGCAGACCGCGATCAGGGTGCCATCGGTGGCCGCCAGATCAAAAATGGCGGTTCGCTCGGGCCTCACCTTCAGCGGACGCGCGGGCGGCTGCTCCGCGGCGAAGCCCTGGAGCGAAAACGCGGCCCAAAGTGCAAGTCCTGCGGCCGTTCGGCGAATCATCATGATGAGGCTCCCTGCAGGTTCCTAGCGTGACTGCAAGCGCGTTCTTCTCGGCTCTGCTGCGCACCGGGCCTTAGCGGCCGAAGCCGCATTCATGGGCCCTGCCAGTGCTCCTGAGGGCCCGGCGGCGCAGGGCAGACCTAGCGGGTTCCGCGCCGGCGGATCGCGTCGACCTGGAAATCCGCCAGCTTCGCTTTCTGGGCCCAGACATACGCTGGCGCCTTGCGCTCGTTGGTCAGAGCCTCCACGAGCACATTGCCGTTGGTCAGGTCGGACGTAATGAACGGCGCCTGGAACATGACCTTTGCGTCGTACGCCTGCAC
>VBCK01000223.1 GCA_005882215.1 Betaproteobacteria bacterium
CCCGCCTCCAGTACTCTGGAAACTCCCCGTGATCAATTGCCGCTAGGAACAATCCCGGCGTTTTCGACCATGATGATGTACTCGTCAACAGTGGCACTGCGATTCACGTCGCCCATTACCGGCAGGCGCCGCCAGATGACTCACACTGACCAGCATGAGTAATACGACTCCGGACAATCCCCATTTTCAAGTCCTAGAATTTGCGCAGTTCGCTGATTGCGACTCGAAAGAGAGACGAAAACAGATCCATGGAACACGTCCCGGGCACGTGTATCCCTCAGAATTGGGTAGGGTAAACACCTCAACCTCGCAGCGGTAAACACTGGAGTCGTGTATGTGCCGCGCTCGGACCATCCATCGGCGGTGGCGGCGATCTCTACCGTGCCATCGTCGGCAACTCAGCAGGGCTTTAGCTCGACCTTCGTCGCATTGACATAGCACGTGGTGCTTCATACATTGACCGCACGCTCCACAACAATTAGTCCCAGGGCGCCGGTCCAGGAGGGCCCCTTCCATGAAGACGGGTTCACCGAAGGCTCCAACCATTGAGCGTATCGCATGCGCCATCGCAGTGGTTGTTTGTGTCTCAATCTGGAGGTTAGCGGCAGCAGGTCCGCCCTCAGGTGGATCCGTTCCGCTCACCGTTCCAAAAGCGACCTGCGGTCCCAACGATCATCCCGAGACGGGGCTGCAAGGTCAGGTCCCCGCGGCGTTGCGCGCGACGGGCTTCAAGGGATTCAACTGTAACCTCGAATTGATCGGTCAGAGTAAGGGCGATGGCGCAAACTGGCAGACCACCGAGTTCCGCGAGGGGGCGCGCGTATGCGCGTATCACGGCACGGCATCGCCGACGCTGAGCCTGCCTGGGCGGACTCATCTCGGCGTGCCGGTGATCGATATGACAGACCCAACGAATCCGACACCGACCGGCTACTTGCAGACCACCTCGATGCTCGACCCCTGGGAATCGCTGAAGGTCAACGAACGCCGCCAATTGCTTGGCGCCGACAACGGACAGAACGGCGGTTTCGTCGGTGGCGGCGGAGTCGGTGGCGGTCCGGAAGTAGACATCTATGACCTGTCGATGGGCTGTACCAATCCGCAACTATTGGCGAGTCGTCCGGTCGGCACGGGTACAGATGGTGGCGGCGTGATCGCGCCGGTCACAGGACACGAAGGTTCGTGGGCGCCGGACGGGCTGACGTACTACGGCGGTGACCTGAGGCACCAGCGGTACTACGCAGTGGATATGACCGATCCAACTGCGCCAAAGTTGATCACCACCTGGGCTCCTGGTTTTGCCGGCGTGCACGGATTGTCGATCAGCGACGACGGCACTCGAGGATACTTCGTGTCGCCCGGAGGCACGACCAGCAGTCCCACGGACCTGACCAACCCGAACGTGCCAGCGACGAACGGGCTACTAGTTTACGACCTGAGCGAGATTCAGGCGCGCGTGCCGAACCCTCAGGCACATCTGATCAGCACGCTGTTCTGGAAGGACGGCTCGACTGCGCAGCACACCATCAACATCGAGATCGGTGGCAAGCCCTACATCATCTTCGTCGATGAAGGCGGATCCGGCGGTATCAGCAGCCCGACGCAGGAGGCGGCGGCTTGCGCGGCCGGTTTCCCGCCTTTCCCCATGGCGCGCATTATCGACATCAGCGACGAGACCAATCCGACCATCGTCTCGCGTCTGATGCTGGAGGTCCACAACCCGGCGAACTGTCCTCAAGTGTTGCCAGACCTGGTGGGGCTGTCGGTCTTTACCTATGGAACGCACTACTGCAGTGTCGATAATCGCCGTAGCGCTACGACTTTGGCATGCGGTATGTTCAACTCCGGCATCAGGGTGTTCGACATTCGCGATCCGGTGCAACCGAAGGAGATCGCGTACTTCAATCCGGCCGGAGCGACGACGCCAAGTCCGGGATCGAACCACAACTTTGGGGGCAACTTCCATCCCGGCGGTCCGGACTGGTGTTCGGCTCAAGTGCACTTGGATAGCGCACAAGGAACGCTTTGGACGACATGCCAGGACAACGGCTTGTTGTCCCTGAAGTTTACGAATGGTGTCTGGCCATTCCCGGAAAGCAGCACGCCACCGGGAGAGCAAAACTAGCGGACAGGGCCGGCAACGATTGCACGTTTCAAAGGCTCCGGCGGATCCTCCCCGGAGCCTTTGTGTGGTGGTGGACCTCGTCTGAGATTACGCCGTCCAGTTTTTCCTCCTCCGACCCGACAGCGAAGCGGCATCACTTATTTAGTCCGGCAGCTCGCGCCACCATCGAATAGAGCGCTTGCATCTGCGGGCCGCTTTTCTGCGCGTAGTTCGGGTCGTTGAGATAACCCCACCAATCCCAACATCCCTCGCCATTGGTTACGGCAGTCGCAATGGTTTGGGGGTAGAGCACGATAATCCTGTTGGTATCGGCCCACTGATTGATCCCGGCGTCATCCACGAAGGCCGGGCCAATCTGCCCGTGATATTGCAGACAGCCGTGCAGCGCGAGAATCAGCCCGCATGACATGCCGCTGGCGCAGGCTGCGGGTACGAATGCATACCCGGCGTTGTCCATGCTCAGCGCGGCGGCATTGCCTCCCGTGGCAAATTCGTTCTGATCGAAGGCAATGACAGTGCCTGTCAGCGTCCCTTGATTTTTGGGCTTGAGAGGCCCAAACCAGCGTGTGAGCCACACTTGCTCCGAATCGTACACGGCGGTCAGAGGAACACCAGCGAGCGGAGGATTCCGGTCGGCGTTGACGCATTTGATGATGAAAGGAGACGAGTTCTCCTGGCAGGTCAGCGGTCCGTTAGGAGATTCCCACCCGTGCTCGGCATTGAAGTTGTTGTCGTACTGGAAGACGTTAGCCCCGAAATATCGGTAATAGGCGTGAAGCGTGTTCATGACCGCCTGAACGACCGTAGTATCCAACGCCCCGGACCAAAGATAAACCGGCTGTCCCCTCAGGTTGCTGACGGGATCAATCAGACCTTCCTTTGACCAGGCGACGGTCGTGCTCACCAGCGTCGACAGAGGCACCGGCGGAACATCATCCAGACAGGTCGTGAGGGCGATTTCGAGACTGTCCTGCGCGCAGTAGTACGGACCACCGGCGTAGACCGCGGCGCCCTTGAACGTGCCCGAGAATGCGACGTGCATCTGCACTGCCATGTATCCGCCCGAGGAAATGCCGGCCACAAAGATTTTGTTGTCGGGAACCGAGTAAGTACCGAGCTGCTGGGCGGTGCAGGGGACAACGCCGCCCAAACTGACGCCGACGATTACGACGATCAGGACAGCCAACGGGCGCTTCAAACTCATGCTTGCCTCCGGTGTCCAGTCATCAGAATGAAGATTTTCTTTTTGACTTCAAAAACGGAGACGATTGTATTCTCGTATCGGCGCGCGATCATGGCCGAAAAATGCCGAAACCAGGACGGCCGACATCATTGGTCTGTACTGAATCCGACGCACGATGTGGGGGTATTTTGCGTCGAGGAGAAAATCCAAATTCAGGCGCTCGACTGCGAGAATCCCGTGCCGCCGCTGTCGGCCGGCAAGCCGTTGTTTGTGTGCAATCCCTCGAAGCTGACGCGGTAAGCCGCGTTGTCGAAAGCTCTAACTCGGGTCGGCCGTGCACCTACCTGCGTTGCATCTCCTCGGTAGAAAGGCCCCGACGACTACGCCGTCGGAGCCCTCGGCCAATAGGGATAAATGCGGCGTCGGCCGCTGGCTTCCGTTGCTAGTTTTGTTCTCCCGGCGGCGTCGAGCTTTCTTCGAACGGCCACACGCCGTCTTCGAACTTCAGCATCAGAAGGCCATTGTCCTGACATGTGGTCCACAAAGTCCCTTGCCGGCCGTGATCCTCTGAGATATGCAGGTGGGTCTGCGCCGAGCACCAATCTGGACCGCCGGGAACGAAGTTGTTACCCGTGTGGTTGGATCCTGGACTCGCGTTGGTCTGTCCGGTGGGGTTGTAGTAGGCGATCTCTTTGGGCCGACGCGGATTGCGGATGTCGAACACACGGATCCCGGAATTGAAATAGCCGCAGGCGAGNGGCTGCCGTACGTGAAAGTGGTCAAGCCTACGAGGTCGGGCAGCACCTTGGCGCAGTTGGCGGGGTTGTGCACTTCTAGCGCCAGCCGCGACACGATCTTCGGCCGGGTCTCATCGTGAATGTCGATGATGCGGGCCATCGGAAACGGCGGGAAGCCCGCGGCGCACGCGCCCCGCTCCTGCGCCGGACCGCTGAAACCGCCGGAGCCACCTTCATCGACGAAGATGACGTATGGCTTACCGTCGATCTTGACGGGGATCGTGTGCTGGGCGACCGAGCCGTCTTTCCACAACAGCTTGCTGATCAACCGCACCTGTGGATTGGGTACGCGAGCCTGAATCTCGCTCAAGTCGTAGATCAGCAACCCGTTGGTCGCCGGCACGGCGGGGTTCGTCAGGTCAGCAACCGCGCTCCCATCGATCCCCCCTTTCCCTATCGATACGAAGTAGCCGCGATTGCCGTCATCACGGATCGACATGCCATGCACATTCGTTCCCGCAATGTTGGTGGTCCAGGCCGTAATCAAAGTTGGGTGGGTCGGATCGGCGGTGTCGACTGCGAAATACTGCCCGGTTGCTGTGGCGGTGGTGCCGGGAACTGTGTAGGTGAAGCGCAGGTCTCCTCCATAGTATGTCAACCCATCCGGCGCCCACGCCCCTTCATGGCCGACAACGGAGTGCGGAAGACCCGCGCTTCCATCGGGCTTCCCAACGGCCACCGAGGCCAGCAGCTGCGGGGTTCGACAATCTCCTGAGATGTCGTAGATATCGACTTCCGGCCCGCCGAAGCCGTTGAAACCGCCGTTGTTGCCGTTGTCTGCAGCCAGCAACTGGCGCCGCTCGTTGACTTTCAACGACTCCCATGGATCGAGCATCGCGCTGGTCGTCAGATAGCCGGTCGGGGTCGGGTCATCGGGATTGGTGACGTTGATGACCGGTACGCCCCGGTGGGTTCGATTGACCGCGTTGAATGATGTGCCGTGATAGGCGCAGATATGGTGATGCTCGTCCCTGAATTCGGTCGACTGCCAGTTGGCGCCATCTCCCCGGCTCTGGCCAATCAGTTGCAGATTGCAGTTGAACCCGTGAAAGCCGGTGGCGCGCAAAGCCGCCGGTACCTGCCCCTGCAAGGCGGTCTCAGGGTGATCGTTGGCACCGCACACCGCTTTTGCTACGGTAAGCGGCGCGGCATCATCCTCCTCCTCACCGGAGGACCCGCCCGCAAGAAAAGTCGATAGTGCAATGCACGAAAACGCGACCAGAGCAAATCTCATCGGCTTACGGTACGCACCGGATAGCGACCCAGGTCTCATGGTGCCTCCTTAAGATGCGGTGTCCGCTTCTTCAGGTTCTTGCTGCGCAGGCGCGGACACACATACACACGCGTGTACGTGCGTGGCAGGCTAGGCGCTTTCGTTGAGGCGTGTAAATTAGACGAACGTCGAATGTCCCTGCGCCGCAGCGACGCGTGCGGCTTGCAGGGGTCCACTCGTTTCCGGTGCAATAAGTGACG
>VBCK01000122.1 GCA_005882215.1 Betaproteobacteria bacterium
GGTCCCACCGGAATGCGCGGTCCCAGAATTGTCTATGGAACCGCGTGGAAGAAAGGCGACACGGAGCGCCTGGTCGCAACAGCGATTCGACTCGGATTTCGCGGCATCGATACCGCTGGTCAACCCAAGCACTACAACGAAGCCGGTGTGGGAGCTGGCGTGCTTGCATGCTTGAACGCGGAACTGACCCGGGGCGACCTGTTTCTTCAAACCAAATTCACGCCCTTGTCCGGCCAGGATCCAAAGCGGATTCCTTATGACGCTGGCGCGCCGCTCTTCGAGCAGGTGGCGCAGTCCTTCGCTGTCTCTCTACGGAACCTGCAGACGGACTACCTGGACAGCCTCCTCCTGGATTCTGCGCTTGCGAATGCTAAGGAGACGATGAAGGCATGGCGGGCGATGGAATCGCTCGTCGATATCGGCGGGGTCCGGCAGCTGGGCATCAGCAATTGTTACCGGCTCGACCAGCTCGATTCGCTCTACACCTGCGCCCGCGTCAAGCCTGCGGTGGTCCAGAACCGCTTCCATGCCGAGTCGAACTACGATCGCGAGATTCGCGCGTTTTGCAGCAAGCAGGCGATCGCCTACCAGAGCTTTTGGACGCTTAGCGCCAATCCGCATGTTCTTGCTCACGATACGATCACGACGCTGGCATCGATTTACGGACGCACTCCTGCACAGATTCTGTTCCGGTATCTGACGCAGGTCGACGTGGTGCCGTTGACAGGTACCCGCTCCGAAGCGCACATGCACGAGGATCTGGCGATCTTTGAATTCCAGCTGACGGACCGCGAGCGCGGCGCAGTGGACGCGATATTCTGACGGACTGCGTTCGGGCCATGACCGGCCATCCGCCGGTGCGTCCCGGATTTCCCCATAGGACGCGCGTAAGCGGCAGACATGAAGACGGGAGAAATGAATTGCAAATCACGAGCGTGAGGACAGTGACTGCCACAAGCTTTGTGCTGATGTTGCTTGGCGGCCTGCTCTCGAGCGGCGCGCACGGGGCAGACGTCACACCGGCCGAAGCCCGCGCCATCGCCAAGGAAGCCTATACCTATGGTTTCCCGATGGTGGACAACTATCGCATCCAGTACGCCTACTTCGTGGATCGCAAGGCACCCGAGTTCAAGGCGTCCTGGAACCACATTGTCAATATTCCTCGCGCTTACACCCCGGCGGATACGGCAATCCAGACGCCCAACTCAGACACACCTTATTCTTTTGTCGGCATGGATCTGCGCGTCGAACCGGTCGTGCTGATCGTGCCGCCGATTGAAAAGGAACGCTATTTCAGCATCCAGCTCATCGATGCCTACACCTTCAACTTTGCCTACATCGGCAGTCGTACCACCGGAAATGATGGGGGTATGTTTCTCGTCGCCGGGCCGAACTGGAAGGGAGAGACCCCCAAAGGTGTGAAGCAAGTGATTCGCTCAGAGACAGAATTCGTGTTCGCCCTTTATCGCACTCAGCTTTTTGAACCGGGCGATCTTGACAACGTGAAGAAGGTGCAAGCCGGATACAACGCGCAACCGCTGTCGGATTTCCTCGGGACGTCGGCGCGCAGGCCAGCGGTCATTGATTTCGTCGAGCCGCTTACACCCGAGGCGGAGAAGACCTCACCGCAGTTCTTCAACATCCTGAACTTCGTTTTGCAGTTCTGCCCAACGAACCCGTCCGAGACGGAACTCATGGCGCGTTTCGCCAGGATCGGCGTGAGCGCGGGGAAGACCTTCGACGCCAGCAAACTTTCCCCTGAAATGACGAAGGCGATTGAAGCTGGCATAGCCGACGCTTGGGGTGACTTCGCTGTCTTGAGAAACGAAGTTGCCATAGGGAAGGTGACTGTGGGTGACGTCTTCGGCACGCGCGAATATCTGAAGAACAATTATCTTTACCGCATGGCCGGCGCCGTGATGGGAATCTACGGCAATTCGAAGCTCGAAGAGATGTATCCGGTTTATATCGAGGATGCAACGAAGCAGAAGCTCGACGGGGCCAGGCAATATACCGTGCGGTTTGCGCCGGGCCAATTACCGCCCGTCAACGCGTTCTGGTCGCTGACGATGTATGAATTGCCGGCGAGTCTGCTCGTGGCCAATCCCATCCATCGTTACCGGATCAACTCGCCGATGCTGCCGCAGCTCAAGCGCGATGCCGATGGCGGTCTTACGCTGCTCATCCAGAACGGCTCCCCCGGCAAGGACAGGGAGGCCAACTGGCTCCCCGCACCGAAGGGGCCTTTCGTCATGTATTTGCGCCTGTATTGGCCGAAAGACGAAGCGGTGGAAGGCAAGTGGACCGCGCCGCCTGTTAAGCGGATGTAGAAAGAACGCCGGGTCGTCTATCGAACGCCCGGAGTCACTGGGTTCAGGTCTCCACCGATTGCGTGTGAGTACCACTTCTTTTCGGCGTAAGACCGGACACGACGGATTCGCGAGTCGCCAACCCATAGCGCCCCAAGCAGGGTTCCCGGATCATCCGCCGCCGTAATAGTCCCGGCACCACTCGAACATCCGCGGCAGCCCCTCTTCGATCGAGGTGGTCGGCCGCCAGCCGAGAACGCGCGTGGTCGCTTCGATGTCGGCCGACGTCGACCGCATGTCGCCGGGCTGCATCGGCCGCATCTGCAGGTTGGGCGTCCTGCCGGACACGCGGGCCAGAACTTCGATGAAGTGCATCAGGGCCTCGGGACGGCCGTTGCCCAGGTTGTACAGCCGGTGCGGCAGCGGTCCAAAATGGCGGCTGTCGTCCAGCGCGGCCAGCGTGCCTGCGACGATGTCGTCGATGTAGGTGAAATCGCGCCGCATGTCGCCTTCGCCGTAGACCTCGATCGGCCGGCCGTCCAGCAGCGCTCGTGCGAACTTCACCGGCGCCATGTCCGGGCGTCCCCATGGGCCGTACACGGTGAAATAGCGCAAGCCGGTCAATTTCAGTCCGAACTGCAGCGCATAGACCCGCGCGATCAGCTCGTTGGCGCGCTTGGTCGCCCCGTACAGGCTGAGCGGCTCATCGACCCGATCGGCGATCGACAACGGCTGCTTCAGGTTGGCGCCGTACACGCTGGAGGACGAGGCGTAGACGATGTGCTCGATGCGACCGTTACGTCGGGCCGCCTCCAGCAGATTGACGAAACCGACCAGGTTGCTCCGAACGTAGGCGTCGGGGTTGTCGAACGAATAACGCACGCCGGCCTGAGCCGCCAGGTGAACGATGCGGCGGGGCTGCCAGCGCGCGAGCAGAGCCTCCAGAGCCACCCGGTCCGCGACATCGGCTTCGACCTGGTTGTAGCGGTCGATCGATGCGATTCGCCAGGTTTGCTCGAGGCGGTCGCGCTTGAGCTGCGGGTCGTAGTAGTCGTTGAAATTGTCCAGCCCGACGACGAGATCGCCGCGCGCCAGCAGCGCGGCGCACACGGCCTGCCCGATGAAACCGGCGCTGCCTGTAACTAGAATCATCCCGGCCCGCGCCCGACGCCGTAGTACTTCAGTCCGGCCGCCCTGGCCAGCCGCGGATCGTACAAATTGCGGCCGTCGACCAGCACCCGCGCGCGCAGCGTCCGCGCCAGCCACGCGAAGTCGGGGCTGCGAAACTCCAGCCACTCGGTGACGACCACCAGCGCGTCGGCGCCTTCGCAGGCCTGGTGGGCCGTATCGCAATAGTCGATGCCCCGCCTCAGCTCCTCCAGCGTCTTGGCGGCCGTGTGGCGCGCCTGCGGGTCGTATGCGCGCACGCGCGCACCCGAGTCGACCACCTCGCGGATCAGGACCAGGCTCGGCGCCTCGCGCACGTCGTCGGTGTTCGGCTTGAAGGCCAGGCCCCACACGGCGATCACCTTGCCGCGCAGGTCCGGGCCCAGCGCCTCGCGCAGCCGGCTGGCCACCAGGTGCTTCTGCTCCTCGTTCACGTCGTGCACGGCTGACAGGATCCGCGCCGGCAACACGTTCTCGCGCGCCATCGCCAGCAGCGCCCGGACGTCCTTCGGGAAGCACGAGCCGCCGTAGCCGGCGCCCGCGTACAGGAAGCTCGGCCCGATGCGCGGGTCGGCCCCGATCGCGTGCCGCACCCGCTCGATGTCCGCGCCCAGCCGCTCGGCCAGACGCGCCAACTCGTTCATGAACGAGATCCTCGTGGCCAGCATCGCATTGGCCGCGTACTTGGCGAGCTCCGAGGAGCGCGCATCCAGCACCACCAGGCGCTCCCGGTTGCGGTTGAACGGCGCATACAGCTCGGTCAGAAGCTCGATCGCGTGGCGGTCCTCGGTTCCGATCAGGATCCGGTCCGGATGCATGAAGTCCTGCATCGCAGCGCCCTCCTTCAGGAACTCCGGGTTCGACGCCACCAGGATCGGCAGCTTCAGGCCGCGGGCGGCGATCTCCTCGTCCACCGCGCGGCGCACGCGTTCCGAGGTGCCCACCGGCACGGTGGACTTGACGACCAGCAGGGCCTGGCGCGAGATCCGGCGTCCGAGCTCTCGGGCCGCCGCTTCGACGTGCCGCACGTCGGCCGAACCGTCCTCGTCGGTGGGCGTGCCGACCGCGATGAAGAAGACGTCCGCGTGGGCGACCGCGCGGTCATAGTCCGATGAAAATTGCAGCCGACCGGCGTGAAGGTTGCGCTGCGCGACTTCGTCCAGACCCGGTTCGTGAATCGGCATCTCGCCGCGCAGCAGGCGCTGAACCTTCAATTCGTCGATGTCGATGCACAGCACGTCGTTGCCGACGTCGGCGAAGCAGACCCCTGTGACCAGCCCGACGTATCCGGTTCCGATGACGGTAAGTTTCATCCGTCCTGCTGCGGAGAGTTATCGACGCGGGCCGATTTTACCTGCGCGATCCCGCGCAGCGGGTTCGCCTATCATTACTGCTGGATACTTGTCGCTGCCCTGGATCAAATCTGAAGCGAGGCACGAACAGACAATGACGATCGCCAGCGTCGATCGCGGCAAGCCGGTGCCGCCCGAAACCGCAGGGGCGGCCGGTGCGCGGGCCGCCGGCAGCGCCGCTGCGCTGTCGCTGGTGTCGATCGTGATTCCGGTCCTCAACGAGGGCGCGAATTTGCGAGAGCTGATCGACCGGGTCGAGGCCGCGCTGAGACCCACGCAGCGGCCCTTCGAGCTGATCCTGGTCGACGACGGTTCGACCGATGATTCCCGCTCGGTGCTGGCCGAACTGGCACGCGATCGCCCTTGGCTCAGGCCGCTGCTGCTGATCCGCAACTACGGACAATCGACCGCGCTTCAGGCCGGCTTCGATCACGTCCGGGGCGACGTCGTGGTGACGCTGGACGGCGACCTGCAGAACGAGCCGGCCGAGATCCCCCGGCTGCTGGAGCTGCTCGATGCCGACCGGTCGATCGACGTCGTGTCCGGATGGCGCAAGCAGCGCCAGGACCACACCTGGTCGCGCAAGCTGCCCTCGTGGGTCGCGAACCGCCTGATCTCGGCGGTGACCGGCGTGCGACTGCACGACTACGGGTGCGCGCTGAAGGTATACCGGCGCCCGATCCTGGCCAACGTGAAACTGTACGGTGAGATGCACCGGTTCATCCCGGCGCTTGCGGTGGAGGCCGGTGCGCGCCTGCTCGAGGTGCCGGTGCGCCATCACCCACGCACGCGCGGCAGCTCGAAGTACGGGATCGACCGCGTTTTCCGGGTGCTGCTCGACCTGCTGTGGGTCAAGTTCATGATGCGCTTCCTGCAGCGCCCGCTGCACGCGTTCGGAGCGGTCGGCAGCACGCTGATCGCGATCGGATCGATTTTGCTGCTGTACCTCGCAGTCGACAAGCTGGTTCTGGGCCACCCGATCGGTGGTCGCCCGCTGCTGCTGCTGGGCGCCCTGCTGACGCTGATCGGCGTGCAGCTGCTCGCAACCGGCGTGCTGGGCGAGCTGCTCACGCGCGTGTACCACGAACCGCAGGGGCGACGCCAGTATGTTCTAAGGGACCCGGAGTGAGCCGGCGCCTCGGGCTGCTGGCGGCGCGATTTCTCGCCGCTGCCGCGCTGCTGGCACTGGCCGCTTGGCTGGTCGGGCTGGGTGCGCTGCTCGGGCAACTGCGCCGGGTCGACCTGCGCTGGTTCGCGCTTGCGATAGCTGCGATGGCCGCTTCACAGTGGGTCTCGGCCGCCCGCTGGGTCTCGATTGCCTCGGTCCTCGGGCTGAAAGCACCCGTTCGCGACATGCGGCTCGCCTACGCGCAGGCGATGGCCGTCAACGTGGTGCTGCCGGGCGCAACGCTGGGCGGCGACACGCTCAGGAGCGTGCGGCTGCAGCGGCTTGGCAATCCGTTGGGCGAATCGGCGCTGTCGGTCGTGCTGGATCGGGCGAGCGGGTTGTGGATCTTGTGTCTGCTGTCGCTGTGCACAGGAATCGGCCTGCTGGGCAGCGGCCACCTGGACCGCCTGCGGCTGCCCGAGGCGATGGCCGGAATCGACCTGCGGTCGATCGCCTGGATCTACCTGGGCGCGCTGTCGGCCGCAGTGGCGCTGCCCTTCGTTCCGCTGCGCCTGCCGGATCAGGCGCAATCCGGGCTCAGCGGCCTGCGGCGCGTGCTCGCGCGCCTGGCCGAGCTGCACGCGCTGACGGTTTCGCGCGGCCGCGGCCTGGCTCGCTCGCTGTGGAGCTCGCTGCTGGTGCAGGTGCTGTGCGCGCTGGCGCTGTGGCTGTGCCAGATCGCCGCCGGTGGTTCGGCCGGCTACCTGGCAGTCCAGGCGATCGCGGCGCCGGTTTTCATCGCCGGCGTGGTTCCGCTGTCCTATGGCGGGTTCGGCGCTCGCGAGGTGGTTTCGCTGCTGGTGTTTCCGCTGATCGGCGTCGAGGCGCAGACCGCCGTGGCCGCGAGCGCTTTATATGGCGTAGGTGCGGTTTTGCTCGGTCTGGCCACGGCACCGCTGCTGGCGCTCGGAAGGTCAGACCGAAACGATCACGCAGGATCCTCCCCCGCCGCTCTCCCTGGAGGGGGAAAGCAGGCTATCAGGAACGAGTGATGCAAGTGGTCGTGATCGGCGGGGCCGGCGTGCTGGGACAGGCCCTGCTCAAGGCCATCGTCGCGCGCGGCGTGCTCACCCGCAGCGACGGGGTGCCGGCGCCGGTGCGCCGCGTGATCGCGGTCGATCGAAGGCAGTCGGCACGGCTTTTCGTGGAGCCGCGCGTCGAATACGTGCGGGCCGATCTGGACAGCCCCCGCCTGTTGCAGGCGGTGATGGGCATAGCAACCGACTCGGTGTTCCACGCCTGGGACAGCGGTGCCGGCGGCGGTCGGTCGACGCCGTCGTTTGCGCTGGCCGACAGCCTGCGCGACCTGTTCGCGGTATCCGAGCTGCAATCTTCTCGACCGAAAGTAGTGCTGGCCAGCAGCTTCGCGGCCAACAGCGGGACCGCCGCCGCGCAGCCGGATCCGGCGCGCGCGCTGCCGGCGAGCGAGGATGGGCTGACGGCGCTGGTGGGCGAGTTGCTGGTGGAGGAGGCGACACGGCGGGGCCGGGTCGAGGGCCGCGCACTGCGCCTGCCGATGATTGCGGCCGCGCCCGGCTGCATGTCGTTTCTGGGCGAGCTGATGCCGGCGCTGGTCGAAGGCCGCCAGGGGCGCTGCCCGATCCCGCTGGACGCGCCGCTGTGGCTGACGTCGGCGCAGGCCGCGGCGCGGGCACTGGTGCACGAGCACGAGTTGCCGCCGTCTGCGTCGGGTGAGGCTGGCGTGCTGAATGCGCCCGCCTGCACGCTGAGCGTGGACTCTCTGGTGCAGGCGTCGGCGCGATTATTCGGACATGCGGTCGACCCGCCGCAGGTCGAACTCGATCCGGCACTGTGCGATGCGCTGGCGCAACGTCCGTACCGGGTTGCGATCGAGACCGCCTTGACGCTGGGTTTCGAAGACGGGCTGGATGCCGAGGCCCTGGTGCGCGAGCTGGTGGCGGCGCCCGATCCGTGATTTCAAAGCCGAAGCCAACCGGCGGTGGCCCGCGGCGGGCAGACTATTTCAATTTGTGAGGCACACCGAAGCGGCTCTCGCCGGGGAAAACCTCGGTCGTGCCCGACGGCCCGAACCCTGCGATCTGGACGATTACTTCTTCGTTCTTGGCTCCGTCGTAGTGAACCGCCCCCGCGGGATGCTTCATATAGCTCCCCGGCTTCAGGGCCACGGTTTTGTCCGGATCCCACGAATCGTCGGTGCCCGTGTACCAGGTGCCCCGCAGCACCACCGCATGCCGATCCTCCGGGTGGAAATGAGGTGCGCTCATGATTCCAGGAGGAAACTTGACCCGAATGACATACAGGCCCACCTTGCTGGGGTCACCGGAGACTACGGCGATCTGCACTCCGTGACTGTTGGGCACATCCTTCCAATCGGCCTGCTCGGGCGTCATCCGGATGAAGCCCTTGGCGTCGGCCTGCGCGCAGGCAGGCGCCTCGACGAGGGAGAAGCAAAGTGCCAGCCCGCCTGCCAAGATGAACATTGAAGCACGCATGACCACCCCCTTGACGTCTTATGCAGGCCGGATTCCCGGGCGGGTGCCGCACGAGTTGCCGAAGGTCGATATCCGGCCGCGGTCGATGGATAAGCACCATTAGCGTACCCGATCGGGTCGTCCCAAGCCTATGCGTGCAAGTTGCCCCACAGTACTGCGGCGACGACGCTCCAAGCCGCAGGAGCCTGGTCGACTCTCTCGCTGACAAGTTCCGGCACCGTCGACTCCGTGATGACGCCGACTTCATTGAATCGAAAACGCGCGATCGGCGTTAGCTCTGTCGCCCCGGAGGTGTCCATCCTCCTGCATTGAACTTCGCCATGCGGCGGCACGCAATCGCCGGGAATTGTCAGAACAAACTCGATCCATGAGCCGGCGTGCACGACGACGAATCGGTCCGCGCCGGGATCGTGGGCGATGCGCAGCCCGCGGAACAAGGGCCGCCCTTCGGCAGCCCGCTCGGCAAGCTTTGAGAACGACCGAAACAAGACCTGCAGTACGGAGGGAATGCCGGTTCCGCCGTCCGCGGCTTTCTTCCGAGGGAGCTTTTTCATTTAGGGGCGAGCGCGGCTGCCAACAGCAGTCGTTCCGGGAGCGGCCCCGGAGTGAGGAAGCGGCCCACCGAGGCGCCGCTCAGAGGGCCTTGTTGCCACGACAGACCCATAGTCGTGTTCCTTTCGTTCCGGAGGTGGGATCATGACGCGCGTCGCCGAAATTTGCGAGAAATCCCATGAACTCGATACGTGTCGCTCTGATTAGCTCTCTGGGTGCAACGCTCACCGCGGGTTGCGCGACCGGCGCGCCGCCCGCCAGTGTGAGCAGCACCCCGCCGAATATTGGGCGGGCGCTGCAGGAGGTGGACGCGAGCGACTTTCTCAAGCACATCGAGACCCTCGCTTCGGACGATTTCGAGGGACGCTCTGTCGGCGCCCGCGGAGAGGCGGTCACCGTGGACTACCTCGTCGGCGAGTTCAAGCGTATCGGTCTTATGCCGGGCAATCCCGATGGCAGCTACATTCAGCGTGTCCCGTTGACCGAGCATACATCGGCCCCGAGCGCCATCATCAAGGCGGGCGCTACGCGCTTGGATCTCAAGTTCCCCGATGACTTCGTTGCCTGGTCCTTCCGACGGGAGCCGCAGGTTAACGTCAGCGGCTCGGAACTGGTATTCGTGGGCTACGGGGTCGTGGCTCCCGAATACGCCTGGGACGACTACAAGGGCGTCGATCTGAAGGGGAAGACCCTGCTGATGCTGATCAACGATCCCCAGATTCCAGACCCGCACGATCCGACGAAGCTCGACGACAAGATGTTCATGGGGAAGGCGATGACCTACTACGGGCGCTGGACCTACAAATATGAAATGGCAGCCGCGGTGGGTGCCGCAGGCGCGCTAATCGTCCACGAAACCGGGATGGCTGGGTATCCGTACTCAGTCGTGGTCAATTCCTGGGCTCGCGAAAATTTCGACATCCAAACGAATGCACCCAATCCGCACTTCCCTGCCGTGTCGGGATGGATTCGGCTTGAGAGTGCCAAGGACGTGTTCTCGGCAACTGGGTACGACTTTGCCAGGTTGAAGCAGGCCGCGCTGAGTCGCGACTTCAGACCGGTGGCCCTGGGCGCGACGATCGACCTCAGCGTGAATACGGCCTGGCGTGACGTAGCGTCGCAGAACGTGATCGGCCGGATCGAAGGGTCCGACCCGAAGCACAAGGACGAGCACGTGATCTATTCCGCCCATTGGGACCATTTCGGGTGGGATCGCGAGCTGCCGGGCAGCAAGCACGATCAGATCTACCATGGCGCCGTCGATAATGCCTCGGGCGTGGCAGCGCTTCTCGAAATCGCCAAGGCATTCACCGCGCTTGCACAACCGCCCCGTCGTTCGATCCTGTTCATCGCCACCACGGCGGAGGAGCGCGGTCTTCTGGGGGCGCAGTTCTATGCGGGTCATCCGCTATACCCGCTGCGCAAGACCCTGGCGGATATCAATATGGATGGTATGAATCTATGGGGGCGTACGCGCGACGTGGAAGTCATCGGCTCCGGAAAATCCGAGTTGGAGGACGCCCTTGCGACTGCCGCCGCGAGCCAGGGTCGGGTCACCAGACCCGACGCTCATTCGGAAAAGGGATTCTTTTACCGGGCCGATCACTTCGAATTCGCCAAGGTGGGCGTGCCGTCGCTCTTCGTCTTTGGCGGCGCCGATTACATCGGACAACCTGGAGACTTCGGCGAAAAAAAGTTCAACGACTACGTCGCCCACGACTATCACAAAGTCACCGATGTCGTGCGCCCGGATTGGAACCTATCCGGAGCGGTCGAAAATATGCGGCTGCTGTTCCAGGTCGGTTACGACGTCGCGCAGGGCGCCCGGTATCCGGAATGGAAAGCCGGGGCGGAGTTCAAAGCCCGGCGCGACGAGATGATGGGGAGGCCGCACTGAGCGAGAATGGCGGTTCATGGCCGATCGCGGGCCTGCGCGACCGAGCTCCATACGGATTCGGCGGCAAGCCTTACGGGCTCTCGGCGACTCGCAGCGACGCGACGGTCGCCTCCGGTGTCAGCAGGTCCGGATCGCACACGAGTTCTATCAATGCGGGGCGCCGCTGCTCGCGCGCGTAGGTCAGGGCCTCGTTCAGCGCAGGAGCGAAACCCGCGGTGTCGTTCACCCGCAGGCCCAGCGCGCCGAAGGATTTGGCCAGCAGCGGGAAATCGGGATTTGCCAGCGTGGTGCCGCTGACGCGACCTGGAAAGCGCCGCTCCTGGTGCAGCCGGATCGTGCCGTACATCGAGTTGTTCAGCAGCAGGAATATCACGCCCGCGTGATGCTGCGCGGCGGTGGCCAGCTCCTGCACGCTCATCATCAGGTCGCCGTCGCCCGTCACGCACACCACGGTGCGCTCGGGCGCCGCGATCTTGGCGCCGATCGCAGCCGGCACGCCGTAGCCCATGCAACCGGAGGTCGGCGCGATCTGGGTGCCAAGCCTGCCATAGCGAAAAAACCGGTGCACCCAGATCGAGAAGTTGCCGGCGCCGTTGGCGATGATCGCGTCGCGCGGCATCGCCTGGCGCAGCTGCCGCATCACCTGCCACAGGTCGAGCGCCGGCTCGCTCTGGTTGTACAGCGCCGGCCTTTGCTGCCACTCTTCGTACTCGGCGCGGCCGGAGCGGGTGTGTTCGCTCCAGTCGGACTCGATCGGATTCATCGCGCCCAGGCGCGCGGCGAACTGCGACATGCCCGAATTGATCATCAGTTGCGCCTGGTAGACGCGTCCGAGCTCTTCGATGCCCGCGTGCACGTGCACCAATGCCTGTTCGGGGACGGGCGCCCGCAGCAGCGTGTAGCCGCTCGTGGTCATCTCGCCCAGTCGCAGCCCGATCGCGACCACGAGGTCGGCCGTCCTGATCCGCTGCGCCAGCTTCGGGTTGATCCCGATGCCGGCCTCGCCGATGTAGTTCGGATGGTCGTTGTCGAAGCGGTCCTGGAACCGGAAGCCGCACACCACCGGCAGGTCGTTGGCCTCGACGAAGCGGCGCAGGTTGTCCAGGGCGCCGCCGGTCCAGCCGGGCCCGCCCAGCATCAGCAGCGGGCGCTGGGCCTGGCGCAACAGGCTGCGCAGCGCGGCGATCTGGGTGTCGCTCGGAGCGGCCTGCACCGGCTGGTGGCAGAGCGCGTCGGGCACGCGCGTGGATCGCCCCAGCAGATCCTCGGGAAGCACCACCAGCGCCGGGCCCGGCCGCCCGCTGGAAGCGCACTGGAACGCACGCGCCACGACCTCGGGAATGCGCTCGGTGCTCTCGACCTGTTCGACCGCCTTGGCGACCGCTCCGAACATCTGGCGATAGTCGATCTCCTGGAACGCTTCTCGTCCGAGGTGCTCGGTGCCCACCTGTCCGATGAACACGACCAGAGGCGTTGAATCCTGGCGCGCGTTGTGAATTCCGATCGCGGCGTTGCTGGCGCCGGGTCCACGCGTGACGAACACGACGCCCGGCTGGCCTGTCAGGCGGGCGTAGGCATCGGCCATGAACACCGACCCGGATTCGTGGCGGTTCACGATCAGGCGGATCGCGGCGGAGGCGTCGTGTAATGCATCCAGCACGCCGAGGTAGCTCTCGCCCGGAACGCAGAATACGTGGTTCACTCCCTGGATCAGCAACTGATCGACCAGGAGGCGGGCGCCGGTTCGCTCAACGAGATCCATCGTCACCAGGGGCGCTGCAGAATCGAAACCGTCGCCGATCCGGCGCGTGGTTCGCACCCGCAGCGGGTCGGATTGTAGCGGTGGGGCGCGTCAGCCGGCGCCGGGCAGCGCGGCCAGGCCCTTCTGGAGCACGCCCCGTAGCGGAGCCTCCAGCGTGGGCAGGAAGAGCGCGAGCGCAGCCAGGCCGGCCAGCACCGTCAGCGGAAAACCGACCGCGAACAGATTCAGTTGCGGCGCGACCCTGGCCATCACGCCCAGCACCACGTTGACCATCAGCATCACGGCCAGTATCGGCAGGCAGATCGTCAGCGCGATCGCGAATATGTCCGAAGCGGCCCGCACCAGCGCCAGCGGTTCGATCGGCGCGGCCGCTGCCGCCGGGAAGAGGCGGAAGCTGTCCACCAGTGCCGACAGCAGGATCAGATGGCCGTCGATCGACAGGAACATCAGCAGCACCAGCATCGACATGAAGTTGGACACCACGTTCTCGGACTCCCGCGTATCGGGATTGAAATAAGCCGAGAACGACAGTCCGATCTGCAGTCCGATCAGCTGGCCGGCCAGCTCGATGCCGACGAATACGATCCGGATCGCAAACCCGAGCGCCAGTCCGACCAGGATGTTCTGTGCGAGCTGCACGAAGCCCTTCGCCTCGAGCAGGCCCGCGAGCGGCGGCGAGCTGACCACGGGCGCGATCGCGATCGTGATGGCGAGCGCGATCCCCACCTTGGCCCGGACCGGGATCGCCTGGTGCGACAGCAGCGGCGCCGAAGCGAACAGGGCCAGGATCCGGGTCAGCGGCCAGAAGACCGATCCATACCACTGACTGAGCTGCGCGGTGTCGAACGCGAACAAGGACGGTATCCGCGGGCGTGCGTTTTCGCGCTGGCGCTCAGCCGACCGCGCCCGGAATCGACTCGAACAGGCGCCGCACGTAGTCGACGAAGAAGGTCAGCATCCACGGGCCCGCAACGACCAGCGCGAGCAGCGTGCCGATCAGCTTCGGAATGAACGTCAGCGTCATCTCGTTGATCTGCGTGGCCGCCTGCAGCACCGAGACGATCAGGCCCACCACGAGCGAGGTGATCAGCAGCGGGGCCGCCAGCAGCAGCATCACGGTCAGCGCCTGCTGGCCGATGGTCACGACGGATTCGGGGGTCACGGCGCTTTCCGCATCAGGTCGAGTAGCTGGCTACGAGCGAGCCGATCAGCAGGTTCCAGCCGTCGGCCAGCACGAACAGCATCAGCTTGAACGGCAGCGACACCAGCACCGGCGACAGCATCATCATCCCCATCGACATCAGCACGCTGGCCACCACCATGTCGATGATCAGGAACGGGATGAACACCATGAAGCCGATCTGGAACGCGGTTTTCAGCTCGCTGGTGACGAAGGCCGGGATCACCACGCGCATCGGCAGCTCGGCCGCGCCGGCGGCCCCGGACTGCTTCGGCTCGATGCGCGCGGCGCGCGCGAACAGCATCAGGTCGGTCTCGCGCGTGTGCTTCAGCATGAAATCGCGCAGCGGCGCCGAGCCGGCGCTGACGGCCTGCTCGAACGAGATCTTCTGTTCGCTGTACGGAACGTAGGCCTGGTCGTGGATGCGGTCGAAGGTCGGCCCCATCACGAACAGCGTCAGGAACAGCGCCAGCCCGATGAGCACCTGGTTGGGCGGCGAGGCCTGCGTGCCGAGCGCCATCCGAAGCAGCGACAGCACGATCACGATGCGCGTGAAGGAAGTCATCATCAGCAGCATCGCCGGCAGGAAGCTGAGCACCGTCAGGAACAGCAGCGTCTGTACCGGTACCGAGTACTGGGTGCCGCCGCCGGCCAGCGGCGAGGTCGTCATCTGCAGCGGACTTTGCTGCGCAAGCGCCGGCTCGACGAGCGCCAGCGCGGCCAGCAGCACGGCCAGCACAAGGAGGATCGGCTTCATCGCGGAGAGGCCAGGCGCCGGATGATGTCCGAGAAGCTGCGCTCGGAAGCGACCGAAGGCGGCGCGCCGGCGTCGGCACCGGCCGGGAGCGTGCCCAGGCGGCGGATGCCGGCCGGGCTGACGCCGAGCAGCCAGCGACGATCGGCCACTTCGATGATCACGATCCGGTCGCGCGGACCCAGCGGCAGCTGGGCCACCACGCGCAGTCCCGTGACCGAGGTCGCCTGCGCCAGGCCGGCGCGGCGCAGCAGCCAGGCTGCGGCCGGAATCAGTGCCAGTACCAGCAGCAATCCGAACAGCAGCGGAGTGAGCGAGGGGCTGGCAGCGGGCGGCGGCGCCTGCGTCTGCGCCTGCGCGGCGATTGTCAGCAGGGCGGCGCCGGCGCCGAAGCCACACCGGAGGGTTTGCGGGAAGGAGGGCGGCCGTCGGGACACGATGGACTGCTCTCGGCTGCCTTATCGATTCAGGCGGCGCATCCGCTCGCTGGGCGTGACGATGTCGGTCAGGCGGATTCCGAACTTTTCGTTCACCACGACCACTTCGCCCTGGGCGATCAGGCAGCCGTTGACCAGAACATCCATCGGTTCCCCGGCCAGCGCATCCAGCTCGATCACCGAGCCCTGCGCCAGTTGCAGGATGTGCTTGATCGGAATCTTGGTGCGTCCGAGCTCCACCGTCAGATTGACCGGTATATCGAGGATCAGGTCCAGGTCCTGGCCCGCTTCCGGCGCGCTGCCGGGGCCCAGGCGAGGGAAGATGTTGGCCGGCTGCGCCGCCGGTTCCACCGCGCCCCTGACGGCCGCCTGCTCGGCCATCGCCGCGCCCCAGTCCTCATCGCCGGCCAGGCCGCCGGAGGAGCTCTCGTTCGGCGTTTCCATCCTCAGGACTCCTCGATCGCGAGGTTATCGCCGAAGTGCGAATACTTCAGCAGCCGTTCGATCCGGATCGCGATGTGACCGTTGACGGTTCCGAAGCTGCACTCCATCACCGGCACGCCGTCGATCTTGACCGGGATGATGTCGCGCAGCGGCAGCGGGACGAAGTCGCCGGGCTGCAGCCGGATCAGCTCGCGCAGCCGCATCTGGGTGTTGGCGAGTTCGCCGCACAGCTCGACCTCGGCGCTCTGCACCTGCTGAGTGAGTTGGCGAACCCAGCGCCGGTCCGGCTCCTGGCCGTCGGCCTGCAGCGACGAGTACAGCACGTCGCGGATCGGCTCGAGCGAGGCGTACGGGAAGCAGAAGTGCACCTCGCCGCCGCTGTCGCCGATTTCCACGTTGAACGTGGTCGCGACCACGATCTCGGAAGGCGACGCGACGTTGGCGAACTGCGTATGCATCTCGGAGCGCTGGTGATAGAAATCGAACTTGAACAGGCTCCCCCACGCTTTCGCGTATTCGGTGGTCGCTACCTGGACCAGGCGCTGGATGATGCGCTGCTCGGTCGGCGAGAAATCGCGCCCTTCGATCCGGAAGCGCAGCTTGCCGTTGCCGCCGAACAGTGAATCGATCACCGTGAACACCAGCGTCGGGTCGAAGATCAGCAGCCCGGAGCCGCGCAGCGGGGCGAGCGAGAGGATATTGATGTTGGTCGGCACGGCGATGTCGCGCACGAATGCCGAGTACTTGATCACGCGCACCGGTCCGACCGAGATCTCGGGACTGCGCCGCATGAAGTTGAACAGCCCGATCCGGAAGTTGCGCGCGAACCGTTCGTTGATGATTTCCATCGTGGGCATCCGGCCCCGAACGATGCGCTCCTGGTTGCCCAGGTTGTAGCTGCGGATCCCCTCGGCCTGCTCCGGCGCCTCGAGCTTCTGCGGTTCGCCCGTAACGCCTTCCAGCAGCGCGTCGACCTCGTCCTGCGATAGAAACTGTTCGGTCATGAGCTCACTGGATGATCAATTGGGTGATGCGCACCGCGGTGACGGAATGCTCGGCGGCGGTGTGGTCGAGGGACCGGTTGGCGGCGTCCACGATGTCCTTGGCGAGCGCCTGCTTGCCGTCCCGGCTGGCCAGATCGGTCGCCTGACGCGCGCTCAGCACCAGCAGGATTTCGCTGCGCAGCGCCGGCATCATCTCCTTGATCGTCGTTTCCGCTTCCTGCGAGGCGATTTCCAGGCTGAACTTGATCTGCATGTAGCGGTCCTGCTCCTTCTCGGCCAGGTTGACCGTGAACTGGTCCAGGTCCACGAAATTCGGAAGCTTGCGCGGGCCGCCCGTCTTGGCCGCGTCGGCGGCGGACGCGGGCGTCCGTTTCAGGTAGATGAAGGCGCCGGCCGCACTGACGCCCAGCATCAGTGCCGCCGCGACCATGATGACCAGCTTCTTGGGCAACCGCTTTCTGGCCGGCGCCTGCGCCGCCGCCGGCGCCGGTGCTGCCCCCTGCTTGATGTCCGCCATCTTGAGTCCCGCCGAAAGCGCTGAGCTGCCGCGCCTCGCGCATTTATGTGATCAGCGCCGCACTTGATTGCCGATTATTCGGGACCGCCCGGTCGCACGATCGGCCGAATATGGCGGATTTTGGGCGACTGCTTTGGGCGAGTGTTCCGGCCCCAATTCAGGCGTAGATATCGACCAGCCGAACCGCTGCTGCGCGTGCCGTACCGGCCGCCTCCGACGCCGGCAAATCGGCTGCGTCGGAGCCGCCGTCGCCGCGCTGCCGGCCCGCCTGCGAATGGGAGGGCGCCGTCCAGTCCGACTGGGCGCGACCCCCGACGCTGGCGTCGGCGAGCTGCATGCCGGACGAGGCGAACATTTCGCGCAAGCGTGGCAAAGCTGCCTCCAGCGCGTTGCGGGTCGCCTCGTGCGCGGCGGTAAATACAAGGGTGGCCGCGTGGCCGTGAACCCGGATCGATACGCCGACCGGCCCCAGACCGGCCGGTTCCAGGGATATCTGGGCCGTGTGCGCACCGCTGCGCGTCAGCACCACCACGCGCTCGGACAGCTCCTGGCCGAATTCGGGCTGCCCGACCGGGGTGGAAACGCTGGCGCGGCCTTCCGGCACGTAATTCGTGACCGGCCCGAACCCGGCGCCCGCGGCAACGCCCGGCGTGCCGGCCGGATCGGGCGCGGTTGCGGAGGCCCCGGCGCTCGGATGCGGCGTCGCGCTGTCGTCGGCCACGCTGGCCAGGGCCTGAGCGACCGCCTGTGCAGCCTGGCTCGCCGAGAAGGCGGGTCCGGGTAGCGCCGTGCCGAAGCCGGACGCCGAATCGACACCGGCACCGGTCATTTCGCTTGCTGTGCCACCCGCCGGATCGCTCGCTTGAAGCAGCGGGCGAGACACCTCGCCCTTATCCAGGCGACCGGTCTGCGCGCGCGACAGCTGCGACCCGGCTATCGGCGGGGGCTCGAAATGATTCTGGCCGTCCGTGCCGGCGGCCGGTTGCGGTGCAGAGCCTGCGCCGTCCGCTCCGGCATCTTGCGCGAGCGCGGCCGCATCGGCTGCGCGGCTTGAGCCCGCGGGCGCTTCGATGGAGCGGCCGCTGTTGCGCGAGGCCTCCGTCGATGCGCAGGTGATCCCGGCGTCCCGGCGGGCTGCGGCGGTATCGGGCTGGCTGAGCCTGCCTGGCGCGAGGGCGCAGGCAGCGGCCGCGGCGGCCGCGGCGTCCGATTCCGGCTGCGGGCCGACGCTGCTGCGCCCGCCTCGGCGTGCCGCCGGCCGGTTGCCCGGCTCGTCCGGCGCCTGACTCGATCCCGAAGCGGTGGCGTCGGCCTGCGCCGGGGCGCGGCCCGAACCGTCGCGGGCCGCGGGCCCCGATGCATTGCGCGCTGGCGCGCCGGGTGAGGCAGACGCGGCCTGCAGAATCGGGCCGAAGTCCGAATCCGACGCGGGAGCGCCGGACGCTGAATCGGCCCCGGTGCCGCCGGCCGGTTGCGAGGAAGCGATCGGCAACGGGCTCATCGGAACTGCATCGAGGCGCGCTGGGCCGCCTCGTCGGTGTGGCGTTGTTCGCGGCGCGCCGAGCGCTGCTGCTCTTCCCGGGCGCGCCGCTCGATCAGCGTTTCCAGGCTCTTGAGTTTGCGCTGGCAAGCCGCCAGCTCGCCCCGGGCCTGGGCGCTCGCCTGCTCGCGGGCGCCGACCTCGCGTTGCTGCGTCTGCAGCGCCACCCGCAGCCTGGCCAGGAAGGCGCGCTGGTTCGACTGCGCGGCCGGGTCCAGCTGGTCGCCGGCACGGGCCTGCAGCCGCGCGGCGTAATCGTTCGAGTAGCCCTGCAGCGTCTGCAGGTGCTCACGCGCCAGCTGCGTCTGCTGTTCCAGCCGCGCCAGGCGCGCGGCCGCCGAATCGCGCGCGATTCGGGTCAGGTCCAGCAGCGTGTTCAATTGTGTCGAATTCATCGCGATTCCGATCCGGTGGGAATTGATCGCAACAGCGCATCGATGCGCTGCTCGGCATCCTGCAGCGACGACGACTGGTCCATCGGTTGCTGAAGGAAGCCCTCCATCTGCGGAAAGGCAGCGATCGCGGCGTCCAGCGCCGGATCGGCCCCCGCGACATACGCGCCGACCGAGATCAGGTCCCGATTGCGCTGATAGCGCGAGAAAACCGACTTGAAGCGGCGGGCCGCTTCATACTGGTGCGGGCTGGTGACCGCCGGCATCACGCGCGATATCGATGCCTCCACGTCGATCGCCGGATAGTGACCCGCCTCGGCCAGTCGGCGCGACAGCACGATGTGGCCGTCGAGGATTGCACGCGCCGCATCGGCGACCGGATCCTGCGGGTCGTCTCCCTCGGTCAGCACCGTGTAGAAGCCGGTGATCGAACCGCCGCCGGCGGCCGCGTTTCCGGCCCGTTCCACCAGCTGAGGCAGGCGCGCGAACACCGAAGGCGGATAACCCTTGGTGGCCGGCGGCTCGCCGATCGCCAGCGCGATTTCGCGGGCCGCCATCGCGTAACGGGTCAGGGAATCCATCAGCAGCAACACGTGTTGGCCCCGGTCGCGGAATCGTTCTGCGATCGCGGTTGCATAGGCGGCGCCCTGCAGCCGCATCAGCGGCGGCGTGTCGGCCGGGGCCGCCACGACGATCGCGCGGCGCAGCCCCTCTGGTCCCAGGATGTCCTCGATGAATTCCTTCACTTCGCGACCGCGTTCACCGATCAGCCCCACCACGGTGACGTCGGCCGACGTGTAACGGGCCATCATGCCCATCAACACGCTCTTGCCGACGCCCGAGCCGGCGAACAGGCCGATGCGCTGGCCCCTTCCCACGGTCAGCAGTGCATTGATGGCGCGTACGCCGACGTCCAGCGCGCTGCGGATCGGCTCCCGCTCCATGGCATTGATCGGGCGGCGCGAAAGCGGCTGGTAGGCGAGGGCCTGCCCGGACGGCTCGGTCAGCGGGCCGCGCCGGTCGATCGGCTCGCCGTTCGGATCGAGCACGCGGCCCAGCAGCGCGTCTCCGACCGGCAGGCGGCGACCCCTGTCCTCGGTTCGGCGCCAGGGGTGATTGGCCCGGTCCAGCCGGGGCCGCGCCGTCTTCGGCTCCTGCGCGACCACCATTGCGCCCGGGCGCAAGCCCTGTGGTTCGCTGGTCGGCATCAGAAACAGGCGTTCGCCCGAGAACCCGACCACTTCGGCGTCCAGCTTCAGCCCGTCGCCCTGCACGACCAGCACCTGCGCGCCCACCGGCAGCTTCAGTCCGACCGCTTCCATGACAAGGCCCGCGGCCCGGGTCAGGCGCCCGCGCGGCTCGAACGGCTCGCTCGACGCGGCCAGCGTTCGGCACTCGCCGAGAAAATCCACGTACCGGCCCGGCTGCATCAAGTCAGTCGCCCCTCATTGGCCCGACCCGCCGTGGCGGCATCATCCGGAGCGGCGTCCGACGGACCGGGGTGATCGGAGCCGAGCATGGCGACCACGCGGCGCCAGCGCGTGGCCAGCGTTGCGTCGATCTCGCCTTGCGGCGTCTCGATCCGGCAGCCGCCTGGCGAAACGCTCGGATCGGCCACGAAGCGGCATCCTCGATGGCTGGCTTCGACCTCCAGCTCGGCGCGGACCAGCTCGTAATCCTCCGGACTCAAATGCACGCGCGGGTGCGAGGCGTGATCGACGATCAGCGCGATTGCCTCGCGCACTGCGGGCAGCGCGGCGTCGCGCTGCAAGCTCAGCTCGCGGCGCAGGACCTGGCGCGCCACTTCCAGCGACAGGTCCAGCAATGCGTCGGCGCCGCGCAATGCGAGCTCGTCCAGACCGGCCTGCAGATTCGCGACCACGTGTCCGATCCGTTCCAGATGCCCGGCCCGGACCTGCTGAGCGGCGCGGGTGGCGTCCAGCGCGCCCTGCTCGCGCCCGCGCTCGAAGGCCCTGCGTTCGCGTTCCGACCACAGCCCGGTGGGATTGCGCGAAACCTGCGCGGTTTCCCCGAGCGAACGAAGCTCCCAGCTGGCCGCCTGGCCCACCTGGTCCTTGGGGATCGTGCGCGAGAAGGGGCGGTCAGAAGCGCCCAAGACGGACCTCCGCAGCTCGCGCCGGCGCGCGTTCAGATGAAAGCATCATCGCCACCCTTGGCGCCGACCTGGATCTGGCCTTCGTCGGCCAGCCGGCGGACCACTTTGAGAATTTCGCGCTGCTCGGCCTCGACCTCGGAAATGCGCACGGGGCCCTTGGCCTCGAGGTCCTCGCGCAGCGTTTCGGCGGCACGACCCGACATGTTCTTGAAGATCTTGTCGCGCAGCGCCTGGTCCGAGCCCTTCAACGCGACGATCAAGGACTCGGACTGGATTTCGCGCAGCAGCAGTTGAATGGCACGATCGTCCAGTTCGTTCAGATTGTCGAAGGTGAACATCTGGTCCAGGATCTTCTGCGCCAGGTCGGCGTCGTGTTCCCGGATCGATTCGACCGCCGCGGTCTCCAGCGTGTTGCCGAGAAAGTTCAGGATTTCGGCCGTCGCCTTGGCGCCGCCCAGCGTGGCCTTTTTCAGCTTCTCGCTGCCGGCCAGGATCTTGGACAGCACTTCGTTCAGTTCCTGCAGCGCCTGCGGCTGAATGCCGTCCAGCGTCGCGATCCGCAGCAGCACGTCGTTGCGCATCCGCTCGGTCATGCTCTTCAGCACCTCGGACGCATGGTCGCGCTCCAGGTGCACCAGGATCGAGGCGACGATCTGCGGATGCTCGTTTTTCAGCAACTCCGCGATCGTGCCCGGATCCATCCACTTCAGGCTCTCGATACCCGAGACGTCCCGTCCCTGCAGGATCCGGTCCAGCAGCATGCCGGCCTTTTCCTCGCCCAGCGCCCTCTTCAGTACCTGGCTGACGAAGGCATCGGTGTCACGCACCAGCGAATACTGGTTCTCCTTGGTCGAGTGGAAGCGGCCGATCACGTCGTCGATCTTCTCGCGCGGAACCGTGCGCAGGCGCGCCATCGTTTCGCCGAGCCTTTGCACCTCCTTCGGCGACAGGTACTTGAAGACCTCGGCGGCCTCCTCTTCGCCCACCGCCATCAGCAGGATCGCGGCGTGTTCCAGACCGGCGTCGTCCATGGGTGGCGATCAGGCCTTGGGGTCGCCGACCCATGCCTTGACGACATTGGCGACGGTGGCCGGGTCTGCGCGGGCGATTTGCCGCATCCCTTCGAGCTGCGAGGAAGCCGACTCGGTCCGGTTGGAAGCGGCAGATTCGATCGCGGGCGCCGGCGCCTGCGCTGACACCATCATGGGCTGCGAGCCGATCGCCTTCAGCGCCGGGCGTACTGCGCCGAACACGACGATCAGCGTCAGCATCAGGAACAGCAGAGCCTTGCCGAACTCCTTGGCGAGCCCGATCGTTTCCGGTTGCTGCCACGCCGGCGTTGGTTCGACCGGCGGCAACTCGAGCTGGCTGAACGGCACGTTGACTACGTTCAGCGAGTCGCCCCGCTTCTCGTTGAATCCCATCGCCTCGCGCACCAGCGCCTGGATGTTGTCCATCTCCTTCGGCGACCACGGCACTGCGGCCGGCGCTGCGGGTGCCGCCACGGCCGGCGCACCGGGCGCTGCCGGGCTGCTCGCGGCCGGCGGGGCCGGCTTGTTGTTGATGACGACGGCGGCGGTCAGCCGGCGGATCTCGCCACTGGCGGTTTTCGTGTGGCGTACGTTCTTGTCGACCTCGAAATTGGTCGTCTGCTCGCGATGGGCGCTGGAGCCCGGGGAGGTGGACGCTGGGTTGGCAGCGCCGGCCTGGCCGTTGATCGGCGCGGTCGCAGGAACCGGTGGCTGGTTCGACAGCGCGCCCGGTACGCCTTGCGCGCCGGAGCTGCCGGTCTGCGAGTTTTCCGTGCTCGATAGCGACCGGATCGTCGCGCGGTCGGCCGCCTGGTTCGGCTTGTACGACTCGTCCATCTGCTCGACATTGGAGAAGTCCACGTCGGCCGTGACCTGTGCCCGCACATTGGCGCGGCCGACGATCGGCTCCAGGATGTCTTCGATCCGTTTGATCGTGGAAGCCTCGATCTGGGACAGGTAGTCGAGCTGTTCTCCGTCCAGGCTGCCCTGGCCTTCGCTCTGGCTGGCGAGCAGCGTGCCGTGCTGGTCGACGACCGAGACGTTCTTGGTCGTCAGCTCGGGCACCGAGGAGGCGACCAGGTGAACGATGCCGGCAACCTGGGCCCGGTCGAGCGTCTTGCCCGGGTGCAACTGCAGCAGCACCGATGCGGTCGGCGCCTGGTGGTCGCGCAGGAAGCCGGAGTTTTTCGGCAGCGCCAGGTGAACGCGAGCGCCGGCGACCGACGCCAGCGACTGGATCGAGCGTGCCAGCTCGCCTTCCAGGCCACGCTGATAGTTCAGCTGCTCCTGGAACTGGGTCAGCCCGAATTTTTGCCCCTCGAGCAGCTCGAAGCCGACGACGGAGCCCTTTGGAAGACCCTGCGAAGCCAGCTTAAGACGCGCCTCGTGCACCTTGTCGGCCGGCACCAGAATGGTGCCGCCGTCGGCGTTGCGGTACGGGACGTTCAGCTGCGACAGCTGCGCGATCACGGCGCCGCCGTCGCGATCGGACAGGTTGGTGAACAGCACGCTGTAGCTTGGCGAGGAGCTCCACAGCCAGGCGGAGCTGACGATCGCGATCAAGCCGGCCGCGCCCAGGATCATCAGGGCGCGGGCGCGAGGAGAGAACCGGGCCATCAGGCCAACCGCAGCAGGCATCGTGTGGGTCGGACGATCGAAGAGTTGTCCATTGGCCTTTGGGCACGCACCCCGGCGCGCTCTTGTGCGTTGCGCATGAATCGGGCGACTTTCCGATTATTCGGAGACTTGAGATACCGTAAACGCGGATAAGCCGAGGAAAGCAGCGTTGATTAGGGGGGTACGGCTAGCTGCTCATCACGCGGGCGAGGCCGCGGGCGTGCGAATTGACCGGCCAACACGCGCTTTCTTGATGCAGCGCGAGGTGGTTCGGACGACTAGATTAGCTTGACGGTCAGGATCCGGACCGCCTGCGGGGGATAAACATGGATCTCAAGGCAATCAACGCTCAGATCGCTACAGCCGTTGCCGGCGTGCCGGCCGCGTCATCGGCGGGCTCCGTCGCCGGCTCGGACTTCGCCTCGTCGCTGGACGCCGCGCTGAAGACCGTCAGCCGTGGTCAGGAGCAAGCCGGAGAACTGCAGCGCCAATTTGCGCTGGAAAACCCGAACGTGGGCCTGGAAGACGCCGTGGTCGCGATGAGCAAGGCCAGCATTTCGTTTGCGGCCGCCGTTCAGGTCCGCAACCGGCTGGTGCAGGCCTACGAGCAGATCATGACGATGCAGGTCTGACCGGGCTGACCCGGTCGTTCCTAAGCTTAAAAACCCAGGCTGGCCAGCAGATCGTCGACGCCTTTCTGGTCGGCGACCACGTCGTCGCGGGCGTTCGGCGCCACGACCGGGCCCTCGAGCTTGTACGGATCCAGCTGGGGTCGCGGTTCCGGACGCGAGGTCTCGATCAGCAGCTTCACCAGCTGCTCCTCCAGCGACGTCGCCAGCGCGACGACCCGGCGAATCACCTGGCCCGTGAGGTCGTGGAAGTCCTGCGCCATCATGATGTCGGTCAATATCGTGTTGGTTCGGTCTGCCTGGCCGCCGACCCCGGAGAAGAACTCGCAGGTCTCGTCCACCAGCTGCTTGCCGGCCGGAGTGCACGCTCGCCCGCCGGTCGCGTAGGCGGCGACGGCCTGCCAGCGGTTGCGCAGGCTGTCGGCCTGCTCGGTCAGTTCCTGCTGAACCGTGCGCGCGCGATCGACCGCATTGAGCACCTTCTCGGCGGCCTCGCCAGTGACACGGGCGATATAGGCCAGCCGGTCGCGCGCACCCGGCAGATTGTCGCGCGCGTCCATCAGCTCGCGCTCGTAGCCGAGCTCGCGCAACGCGTCGTGCAGCGTGCGCGTCAGCTGTCCGATCCGCCGGTAAATGT
Source organism: Betaproteobacteria bacterium (assembly GCA_005882215.1). Taxonomy (GTDB): domain Bacteria; phylum Pseudomonadota; class Gammaproteobacteria; order Burkholderiales; family Burkholderiaceae_F; genus VBCK01. The sequence goes on from VBCK01000122.1 coordinate 24,980, forward strand.
TCTCGTCGGATTCGTGTACCGTTGCCTCGGTCTGAGCCATGGCGACGGCCCTCATCCCTGCTTGGTCATGATTTTTTGGACCTTCTCTTCCAGCGTGGCCTTGGTGAACGGCTTGACGATGTAGCCGTTGGCGCCGCACTGCGCAGCCTGCACGATGTCCTCCTTCTTCGCCTCGGCCGTCACCATCAGGAACGGGATCAACTTGAGCGCGTCGTCGGAGCGGACGATCTTCAGCAGCTCGAACCCGTTCATGTTGGGCATGTTGATATCGGACACGATGAAGTCGAACTTGCCCGCCTTCAGCATGCTCAACGCCACTACGCCGTCCTCGGCCTCCTCGGCATTTCCGAAGCCGATCTCTTTCAGCAGATTGCGGACGATGCGCCGCATGGTCGAAAAATCGTCGACGATCAGGAATCGGGGATCAGCGGTCATTTCATCTCCTGGATCGGGAACGAGAGCGCGGCCACTGCCGCCCGCAAGTCGCACCGCGGCCGCATTGTGGCGGCCGGCCGATCGATCCTATTGGCGGAAAAGCTTGCGCAAACATCGCGTTTCGGGGCTTCGTCGGATTCATTGCGTGCTCGGCGCAGCCGGATCGGTCGGCGTCGGCGCGGCGGCAGGCGATTGCGGCGCCGTGGCGGCGGCGTCGGCACCCTGGGCGCCGGCGGCGGCCTCGGCGCGCTCCGGCAGGGAATCCGAGACTTGCTCCGGGTCCCCGGCCTCGATTTCGCCGCGGGCACGCTCCAGCCGCTCCTCGGCGATCTTGTTCAGAACGATGATCGAGATTCTGCGGTTCAACGGGTTGCGCGTGTCGACTTTGTCGAGCAGGTTCGAATCGGCCAGGCCGACCACGCGCGCGATCTTCTGCGGGTCCATGCCGCCGGCGATCAGCTCGCGGCGCGACGCGTTGGCACGGTCGGCCGACAGCTCCCAGTTCGAGTGCCAGCGCTGTCCGCCGGAGTACGGCGTCGAATCGGTGTGTCCGGTCAGCGCGATCTTGTTGTCGACCCCGTTCAGAACCTTGCCGATCTCGCGCAGGATCTCGCGCATGTAGCTTTTGACGGTCGCCCCGCCCAGGTCGAACATCGGACGCTTGAAGTCATCGACGATCTGAATCCGCAAGCCGTCCGGAGTGATCTCGACCCGGATCTGATTGCGGAATTCCGACAGTGTCGCGTTGTCGAGGATCGCGCCGTCGAGGCGTGATTTGAGCTCCTCCATCCGCGCCAGCTGTTCGATGCGGCGCCGCTCTTTCTGCTGCTGGCGATCGGCACTTTTGCGGCGGTTCTCCTGTTCGCCCCGCTTGCGCTGGCCGACCACGCGCGTGAGGTCCTCCCCGCCGCCGGGGACGAGCGAGGTGGAGTCGCCCGAACCGCTGCCGCCGCTCATCGCAACCTGCAGCGGCGACTGGAAGTAATCGGCGATGCCCTGCAGATCGCCCTTGGTGGTCGAGCCGAGCAGCCACATCAGAAGGAAGAACGCCATCATGGCCGTCACGAAGTCGGCGTAGGCGATCTTCCAGGCGGCCCCATGGGTGCCGTGGCCGACCTTCTTGATCCGCTTGATGACGATCGTCGATTTGGCTTTTTCGCCCGAAGAGGTTGCCATGTTCGCGCCTGGGTCGGATTAGCGCTTCTGCTTGACGTGCTTTTCGAGCTCGACGAAGGTCGGCCGCTCGGTCGAGTACAGGATCTTGCGGCCGAATTCGACCGCGACCGCCGGCGCATATCCCTGCAGGCTGGCCAGCAGCGTCGCTTTGACGCAGTGCAGCTCCTTGGTCGCCTCGTCGCACTTCTGCTCCAGCACCTGGGCCAGCGGGCCGACGAAGCCGTAGGAAATCAGGATGCCCAGGAACGTGCCGACCAGCGCGGCGGCGATCATTTCGCCGAGTATCGCCGGCGGCTGGCCCACCGAGGCCATCGTCTTGACGACCCCCATCACCGCGGCCACGATGCCGAACGCAGGCAGCCCGTCGCCGGCTTTCTGCAGCGCGTGCGACGGGGCCATGGCCTCGTGATGGTGCGTATCGATCTCCTGGTCCATCAGGTTCTCGATCTCCAGCGGATTCATGTTCCCGGAGACCATCATCCGCAGATAGTCGGTGATGAACTCGACCAGGTGGTGATCGGAGCCGACGCTCGGGTGCTTCTGGAACAGCGGGCTCTTGGCCGGCTCGTCGACGTCGGACTCGATCGCCATCATCCCTTCCTTGCGGACCTTGGTCAGGATGTCGAACAGCAGCGCCATCAGCGCCATGTAGCGCGCCTTGGTGTACTTGGAGCTCTGCAGCAGCTTCGGCAAAGCCCTGACGGTCGCGCCCAGCACCTTGGTCGAATTGCCGGTGACGAAGGCGCCGATGGCCGCTCCGGCGATGATCATCAGCTCGATCGGCTGGAGCAGGACGCGAAAAGCGCCATGTTCCAGCGCGTAGCCGCCGAACACGGCCGCCACGACGAGCACATAACCGATGATGATGAACATTGAGCCCGGCCCCAACGGTCAGGGCATGGCAGGACCCGCGCATTGCTGCGGCCCCGCCCCGCCCCCAAATCTCTATTACCCTAAGTTTTCTTCGGCAGACGGGCGGATCGACTTAAGCCGCGCCCGGCCCTGGGACGCCGCGTTGGACCCTCCGGAAGCGCGGAACTCGTGCCGCCGGCGAGCACAATTCGATCGATCGGTGGCTCCCCAAAAAAAGAACCCGGCTGCGCCGGGTAAAGGGTCGGAGGAGGGAGAAACTGGTGCGTCCGGGCCGGGGTCCCACCGGCCGGCCCGTCCGCGCGCGTCAGGCGGCCAGCGCTTCTTCTTCGCTGCGCTGGTTGCCGCGGCCCTTGCCTGCACGGGCAGGCGGTTCGCACAGGCCGCAGACATAGTTCTTGGTGAGCTCGTAGGTGTGCGTGACGAACTTGCCGCTGCACTTGCAGCAGGGGGTCAGCGTCACCATGCCGGCGTCGACGAATTTGACCAGCCGCCAGGCCCGAGTCACCGACAGCAGGGGTTCGAGCGACTGCGCGCGAGTCTGTTCGATGTACAGCTCGTAGGCCTTGATGATCGCGTCGATCTCTTCGAGCTCGGTCGTCTTGTTCAAATACTCGTACATGTTCAGGAACAGGGACGAGTGGATGTTCGGCTGCCAGGTCATGAACCAGTCGGTCGAGAACGGCAGCATGCCGCGCGCCGGCGATTCGCCCTGCACTTCCTTGTACAGGCGCAGCAGCCGCTCGTAGGACAGGTCGGTCTCCGATTCCAGAACCTGCAGGCGAGCGCCCAGTTTGATCAGGGCGATCGCGCGCTGGATCTGGCGGCTCTCGCTGACGATGCTTTTGATTCTCATTCGGGTCACCCTCAGTTGCTTTCGGCGAACTGGCCCGCCATCACGATGTTGGCATGCAGGCCGGCAACGGCGGCGCCCGGAGCGAGCTTGGCGCGCGAATGGCTGGTCAGCAGATTCCAAACCACGTCGTCATCGAAGCGGAAGCGCAGGATCAACTGGTTGCTGGCGGCGATTTTCATCAATTGGGCCGGAGTCAACTGGTCGATGATCGCGGACACTTCCTCCGACACACCAAGGCGGTACAGGGCCTGGGCGCGGTCGGCGCGGATCATGTGTTGGGCCAGAACCAGATAGGCGAGGTTGACCTCGCGCACTTCCTGCAGCAGCTGTTCGTTGATGACCGGTGGGTTGCCCATGACTGCCTCCTGAGATTGGACCTTTGATAATTCGGATTGCGTTGCGAAGTGGGCCCATTCTGAGTGAACCGTGTGGGGTAGCTGAATCGGGGCATCGCCAAATCAGGTGTCGGAAAACGGTCACAACTTCTGTACGAATTTTTCCTACACCTGATTTCTCAAGGACTTAGGCGCATATCCGGCAACGAGGCATCGACCAGGATTCGAATCGACTGGCCCTAAAGCCGGCTGCATGGGATGCCGATAGCCTGTGGTGAAAGGGGCGTCGATCCTGGCGCCCGAAGTTTTCTCCCCCGCCCTGCGCGCCGCGTCGACTTCGGTCACCGGCGCGCTTTTTTTTCTGCACCGCGTGCGCGGGATGCGGCGAATTGTCGGGTTTGCGGGCCGCTTATCGAAATCTTTGCCTCTGACTGTGCCCCTCGGAGTTCCGCCCGTTGCCTAAAGTCGGGTCAGCCCGACACCGATAAGGCTTCTAACGCGACGCCAAATCGGCGCGCGGAGAGAACCGGCAGGCGCCAGGAACTCGAACCGGCAGCCGACTGGGTAAAGGGTCAGGTCAGCCGCTTCATCGGGCTGCCGTTCAAGATACAGAGAGGAAAAGGAGCAACACATGTCACAAATCATCAATACCAACATCCTGTCGATGACCGCGCAGGCCAATCTGAACAAAACGAAGGACTCGCTCGCAATCGCCGTTCAGCGCCTGTCGTCCGGCCTCCGGATCAACAGCGCGATGGACGATCCGGCCGGCCTGGCGATCAGCACGCGGATGGGCTCCCAGGTCAGCGGCATGCAAGTGGCGGTCCGCAACGCCAACGACGCGATTTCGCTGTCGCAGGTGGCCGATGGAACACTCGGTACCGTCGGCAACATGCTGCAACAGATGCGCGACCTGGCGGTGCAGGCGTCCAACGGCACCAACGGCACCAGTGACCTGGCCAACCTGCAGACCGAATTCAATTCGCTGGCGACCGAAATCAACCGGGAACTGACGCAGACCACGTTCAACGGGAAATCGATTCTCGGATCTCAGGCCGGCACCAACTCGTATCAAGTCGGCGCCAACGCAGGCGAGTCGATCCAGCTGGTCACCAACAACATGGCGTCCAACTCGTCCGTCACGACGGTCACGCTGAACACGACTTCGATCTCCGCGGGCGGCAGCACGGCCTCGGCGATGATCACGTCGATCGACAGCGCGCTGACGGCGATCAACACCGAGCGGGCCAACTACGGTGCGGACGAAACCGAGTTCCAGGGCGTCATCAGCAATCTGCAGATCGGCGTCACGAACCAGTCGGCCGCGGAAAGCCGGGTTCGGGATGCGGATTACGCGCAGGAGACGGCAGCCCTGACGCGCGCGCAGATCCTGCAACAGGCCGGCACCGCGATGCTGGCGCAGGCCAACGCTCTGCCGCAGTCGGTCCTGAACCTGCTGAAGTAAACGTCTGATCAGGGCCGCGCTAAGCGGTCGGCCGAAAGGGGCGCTTCCCAAAGGGAGCGCTCCTTTTTTTTCGGCCAAGTCCCGCCATCGCGGGGTTACGTCGCAATGCCCTAAAGTCGATCCGTGCGCCGCCGAAACTCTGGGGAAGGGTGGTATTTCGACGCCGATTTCCGAGTCGTACCATGCAAAGTATCAGTTCAACGGCGGCGCCTTCAGTGGAAGCACTGAACGCGCAGAGCCCGCGCCAGACGGCCAATCCGAACGCCTCCGCGGCCGCAGCGCCGCAGCGGCCGGGCGCCACCGGCCAGGGCAGCGGCGAGCCCGCAGCGACGCCCGCCCAGCTGAAGGCCGCTGTCGAAGCGGCTAACCAGCAACTGGATCAGAGTAAGCGCGAATTGACGTTCGTATTCGACGATAAGCTCGGCCGGATGTTGGTCAAGATTGTCGACACGCGCACGAATACGGTGATCCGACAGATGCCTTCCGAGGAGATGCTGGCGGCGGCGCGGGCGCTGTCCGGGTCATCGACGCGCGGCACTTTGCTCAGAGGCAAGGCCTGAACAAGGCTCGAAGGAGTTTCGTGACAATTTCCGGTACGACATCCAACTCGCTCGCTTCCCTGCTGTCCAGCACGCTGAGCAGCGTGAACGGCTCCGGAAGCGGAAGCTCCAGCAGCACCTCGCTCACGGGCAGCCCGATCAGCACGGGCCCGATCGACGTCAATACGCTGGTGACGGAGCTGATGACGGTCGAATCGAAGCCGCTCAGGCAGTTGCAATCGCAGCAGTCGGGGGTTCAGGCCAAGGTCAGCGCCTACGGACAGGTCCAGAGCGCGCTGTCGAGCCTGGACACCGCGCTCGCAGCCTTGAAGACGAATTCGGCGTTTCTGGCCGCGCAGGCCACGGTGACCGGCAGCGGGGTCGGCGCGACCGTGTCGGGTACGCCCGCATCGGGCTCCTATTCAGTGACGGTATCGGGCATCGCCCAGGCGCAGGCGGCTGCGTCCGCTCCGCTGGCCAGCATGTCGACCGTGGTCGGGACCGGCACGCTGACGATCCAGCTGGGTACCTACAACTCCACGGCCAACACCTTCACCGCTCAGTCGGGGTCGAGCCCGGTCAATATCACGATCAACTCGAGCAACGACACGCTGGGGGGCATCGCGGCCGCGATCAACAGCGCATCGGCCGGCGTCACCGCCTCGGTGGTCACGGACAATGCAGGCAGCCGGCTGGTGCTGTCCTCGAGCAACACCGGCACGGTCAACGGGTTCAAGCTGACCGTGGCCGACTCCGACGGAACCAGCACCGATACGTCCGGCCTGTCACAGATCGCCTTCGATCCGACTGCCGGTGCCGGCGCGGGCAAGAACCTGACGCAGACACAGACCGCCGCCGACGCCCGGTACAGCATCAACGGCCTTTCCCTGACGTCCTCGACGAACTCGATCACTTCGGCCATCTCGGGGCTGACGCTGAACCTGACGCAGGCTCCGCCGTCGGGATCGACGCTGCAGGCGCAGATCACCGTCAGCAGCGACGCGGCGGCGGTGACGAACAGCGTCAACACCTTTGTCCAGGCCTACAACAGCCTGGTCAACCTCGAAAGCAGCCTGACCGGCTACAACGCCAGCACCAACACGGCCTCGACACTGACCGGCCAGGCAACGATGTTCCAACTGAGCTCCCAGCTTCGATCGATCCTGGGAAGCCAGGTGAGCGGCGGATCCGGCGCACTTTCGTGGCTGGCCGACGTCGGCATCGACTTTCAGCGCAACGGCACGCTGAGCCTGAACACGACCAAATTCGCCTCAGCGCTCGCCGCCAACCCGAGCGGCGTGGCGCAGCTGTTTTCGAATGCGACCGGAACCGGCCATCAGCAGGGCTTCGCGGTCCAGCTCGCCTCGTCGGTCGAGTCGATGCTGGCGCCCAACGGTCTGGTGGGCGGAACGCAGACCAGCCTGCAGTCGACGATCAGCACGATGAATACCCAGCTCGCCCGGCTGCAGGCTCAGCTCGCCCAGACCCAGCAGCAGCTGATCAAGCAGTACAGCAAGTTGAACTCGGATCTGGTCGTAGCCCAGCAGAACCAGATCGCGCTGGCCAACGCGCTGGCGGGCTTGCCGCCGGCTTGACCGGATTTGCGGCACGGCCCGCACGCTGCTCGACCTAAACGGTTGCGTGCCGGCGCCGAAATAAGGGATGGAGTTCACCAACCGGGAGGAGCACGTGTCTGGATTCGGCGCCAAGGCCTATCACAACGTCGCGGTGCAGACCGCCGTGGGATCGGCCGATCCCCATCGAATGACGTTGCTGCTGTACGACGGCGCGATCGAGGCGATCCGGCTGGCGCAGGCGCACCTTGGAACGAGACGCGTCGCGGTCAAATGCGAGGCCATCGGCAAGGCGCTGCGGATCGTCGAGGAGGGCCTGAAGGCGAGCGTCGACCGCAAAGCCGGCGGTCAACTGGCTGAACGGCTGGTCGCGCTGTACGACTACATCACGATGCGCCTGCTGCAGGCGAATCTGCGCAACGACCGCAGCGCGCTCGAGGAAGCTGGCAGATTGCTGGGCGACTTGCGCTCGGCCTGGGCTCAGATCGGAGCGGGCGGTTCGCCGTCGAACGCGGCCACCGCGGCAGCGCCCCTGAACGTTCCCGCCTCGCCCGGCCGGGTCCCTGGCGCCCGGCCGTCGGCGTGAGGCTGAGCGTGAACCGGTCGTATAGAAAGCCGGCCTGATGGCCCCGGACGATGGGAGCGGATGGGCCGGACGCGCCGAGCAGCGATCGGGACCGCTGATCGAGCGCTACCGGGAAGTGGCGCAACTGAGTCGGCACATGCTGGCGGCTGCGCGCCGGGAGGACTGGGAAGAGGTGGTCCGCCTGGAGGCGAGGTGCCGGATTCTGATCGGGCATCTGAAGGAGGCTGCGCTGGCCGAGCCGTTGAGCCCGGTCGACCAGCAGCGCCGCATCGAGCTGCTGCGCGACATCCTGCACGATGACGCCCAGATCCGGTTGCGCGCCGAGCCCTGGGTGCTCGAGCTGGAACGGCTGATCGGCATCAAGCGGGCCGGGCCGTCGGATTGAGCGGCGCGCAGCGGAGGACTCGACATGGATTCGGGAGTTCTGGGACTGGGGGCGGTGGCCTGGTCCGAAGCCTGGCACGCGGCGGCCCCCGAGGCGGGCTTGCGGCTGTCCGTCGATCCGGTGCGGGTGCTCGAGCTGCTGCGCGGCATGCCGGTCGCGCGCGCGCTGCTGTCCGATCTGCAGCGAGCCGCCTCGGCAGGCCGCTCGGTCGAGCTGATCGTGTCGCCCGACCGCCAAATCGCCGAGATCGCAACCGGATCGAGTCATTACGTGCTGACGGCCGCTGCCCGCAACTCGGTGCTGACTGCGCTGATCGGAAAGTCGCAGGCCGAGCCGACGCCGAACCGGGCAGCTCCGGCGTCCGGCGCCGACCCGCGCGACACGAATCCGGGCGGAACTGCCCCGTCGCGGGCGTCGGCGCCCGGAATCCTGTGGCAGGCCCCAACGGCCGCGGCCCGCGATCGGACGCCGTTTGAATCGATCGCATTGCCGTGGCTCGATCCGGCGGCGCGCCTGGAGGTGCGGCGCGAGGGCGGCCGCAGCGCGGCGAGTCCCGAAGACGAATCCGCCGTGGTTTGCGCGACCCTGCATCTGCAGCTGCCTCAACTGGGGCGTTTCGATGCGCACATCCGCGTGTGCGGCAACGCGGTGGCCGTGTCGATCGACTGCGCCGCAGCGGCTGATGTCGAGCCGCAGCTGGCCGCGCTGCAGCAGCGGCTGTCGGCCTGCGGCCTGGTGTCCGCGCATGTCGGCATGGCGCCTGGGCGGAACCCGTAATGGAACGCCCGCACGGCGCGAGCGCGCCTGAAACACAACCGCAGGCGGCCGCGCTTCGATACGAGGCCGGCGCGGACAGCGCCCCCCGAGTCGTCGCCAAGGGCAGGGGCGCCCTCGCGGAGGAAATCATCCGACGCGCACGCGAGAGCGGCGTGCCGATCCACGAGTCGCCCGTGCTGGCCGCCGCGTTGACGCAGTTCGAACTCGATCAGCAGATTCCGCCCGCGCTGTACGTGGCGATCGCCGAAGTGCTCGCATGGGCGTACCAGCTCGAAAGTCACGCATGTTCGAACCGACCGAATCCCTGACGCGAGGGCAGCGCGCCGTCGAAGCCTTCCGCTTCGATGAGGCTCGTCTCGCCTACTCGAAGGCCCTGGAACACGCGCCCGAATCGATCGATGCGCTGCGCGGCCTCGGCTATTCGCTGCTGCAGCTCGGACGCTTGTCCGCCTCGCTCGAGGCCCTGGAGCGCGCGCTGCACATCGATCCGACCGATCTGCTGTGCCGCCTGCTGATGGGGCGCCTGTGCCTGCGCCTGCAGCAGCCGGCCGGTGCTGAAGAGCACTTCCGGGGCATTCTGCAGAGGATTCCCGCCAGCGAGGCGGCGCGATCGGGCCTGATCGATGCGCTGGTGGCGCAGGAAGATCTCGCCGGCGCCAAGGTGCAGTCGGAAAGCGTGCTGAAGGACAATCCGGACTCCGAAGTCGGCCATCTGGCTGCCGCGCGTCTGGCCGGGTTCGAGCGCGATGATGCGAAGGCTCTCGACCACTTCTCGAAACTGGTGCGGCTGCGCCCCGGCCATCCGGTCCACCTGTACAACCGCGGACTTTGCCTGCTGCGACTGGGCCGATTCGAGCCAGGATGGCGCGATTTCGAGTACCGGTTCGCCGCCGGCGCGGTGCACGCGAAACTGCCGGATTCGCCTCGATGGGATGGCCGGCCGGTCGATCGCCTGCTGCTGGTCGCCGAGCAGGGACTGGGAGACACGATCCTGTTTTCCCGCTTCATCGCAGACGCCGCAAGCCGCGGGTGCACGCCGGTGCTGGTGTGTCCGGATGCGCTGGTCGGGCTGCTGGGTCGAAGCCTGGGCTGCGAGTGCGTTGCGGACAGCGCAGCCAGCTGGCCGCGGCACGATGCGCACCTTCCGCTGATGAGCCTGCCCTTTGTGCTCGGGCTGGGCGCGGCGGCCGCGGCCCAGCGTTCGGCCTACCTGGCCGCGGATCCGGAGCGTTACGCACGCTGGTCGGCGGCGATCGAAGCGGGGCCGGACGGGCAGCGCCGCATCGGCATCGTCCACGAGACGTCGGTTGCTCATTCGACCGAGCAGAATTCGTGCACGCGCCGCTCCTGCCGTGCGGCCGATCTCGAGGCGCTGACGCAGATGGACGGCGTGGTCGCGTACAACCTGAATGTGGGCCCGGCCGCCGAGCGGGCGCATAGGGACTTGCCGAAGCTGCGGGACCTGCCGGCGCCGCTGGCCGATTTCGACGATACGGCCGCCGTGCTGCAGTTGATGGACGCGGTGATTTGCGTCGATACGGCGATCGCTCACGTGGCCGGCGCGCTCGGTACGCCGGCCGGCCTGTTGCTGCCGTTCGTACGGGACTGGCGCTGGGTGCCTCAGGAAGGCCGGCTGCCGTGGTACTGGCGCGTGCATGCGACCGCGCAGCAGATCCCGGGGCGGTGGAACGAGCCCGTGCGGCAGCAGCAAGCCGCCCTGTCCGCGACGATCGCCTTGCGTTGAGGCTGGCTTGGCCTAGTTCGGCCGATCAAGCGGGCAGGCGGTCCGCGGCCGCACAAGCGGCGGCCGGCGGGGATTGCACGGCCGGCATCGGCGCGGCCGCCGGCCAGTCGTCCTCGAAGCCCGGGCCGAAGTCCGGGCGAATCATCCGGGCCAGCATCCGTTCCTGCAGGGATGTCTGCACCTTTCGAAGCAGCACCCGCATGAAGGCGGCTGCCGGTTGCTGGCACACGGCGAGGTGCTCGTCGAGGTATTCGAAACGGGCGATCTCGAAACGGTGCGTGTACCAGCCAAGGTACCAGAACCACTCGGTGTAGTAGCGCCAGGAATTCTCGTTCAAGGCACGCACGTGGGTCGGGTCCTGCCAGGCGGTGCGAGCACCCTCGTAGGGCACCTCGATCGCGAAGATGCCGCCGTCGCCCAGCAGCGTCAGGCCGTTGGTCATCAGCGCCGGAAGATCCGACACGTGCTCGAGCACGTTGTTGGCGTAGATCGTCTCCAGGCAGCCGTCTCTGAGCGTCAGCGTGCCCAGTGTCGCAGACTGCACCGTCAGCGGAAACCGGACCGGTTTCGACAGGTCCAGCACCAGGTCCGGATTGGCGCGCTCGTTGATGTCGACGTTGATCCAGCCCGCCAGGTAGTCCTTGCCGCTGCCCAGATTCATGCGGCACATCCGCAGCGTGGTCTCCGTGGTCGGCGCCGCGCACCAGGCGCGCTGGACCGATTGCAGGTAGGCGACCAGTTCGCCGAACTGCGCGAGCGGGTCGCGCGACTGGAAGCCGCGCAACATCCGTTTGGCGTCCGAATAGAACCCGGGCGAGCGAAACGTCTGGCCGACGAATCGGGGCAGCTCGTCGGTCGGCAGGAAGAAGACCGCGTTCTCGAAATGCGCCGCGGGCGAGGTGGCGGGCGTGCGTTCCGAAATGACCGGCGTGCCGAGCGAGAGGCAATGCGCGACCCGGATCTGCTCGAAGCGGGCCAGCTCGTAGTGATGCAGGTTCAGCACGGCCTTCGACTGCCGGATGAACTGATCGCGCTCGGGTCCGAACAGGGGCTTGTCGAACAGCGTGACCTGGCAACCGGCCGACTCGATCGCTGCCAGCAGGTTGGCGCGCCGGTCGTTGACGACGCCGAAGAACAGCAGGTCGAACGGTCGCTCGGCCAGCGGCAGCGCCGGCGGGCCCGACCGCAGGAACGGGGCGTCCATGATCGGGATCACCGGACCGGCCATCGGCGAGTCATATGAATCCCGGTTGGAAGGGTCGTAGTCCAGGCTGGGCAGGTTGTGCAGCAGGTCCAGATAGGCCTCGGGCAAATGGGCGCCACCGGCCCCGATCTGCTCGGTGTTGAAAATGACGCAGCAGAAGCGATGGGCGAGCGCGCGGTCGAATCCGACGTGGGCGCCGAACACGATGTTGACCCGGTCGCGCGCCAGCCGGTTGCGCGTCAGCGTGCAATCGACGCCGAGGCGGCGCAGGTGGTAGCGCAGGTAACGCGCCGGGTCGAGAAACAGCAGCGAGTAGACGTAGCCCGCCGGCTGCATGATGCATAGATTGACCGCCAGTGATTTCATGCCTCTCGTCTCCGTCAGCGTGTGATCATTCGTCCGCTCAGCCGCGCAGCCTCGACTTCCATCCGGAAGCCGTTCGCCGCCAGCTGCATGAACCGGCGGCGCATCGCCGTGTCTTCGCGCGGGATGAAGTAGTACTCGAAGATGTAGGGATCGGAGTATTCGCGGCACGACGGAGCACTCGAGGCCCGGTGCATCAGGGCCCGATCCAACGCGTTGACGGGATATATGGTCTGCTCGTGGACGAAGTAGGCGTCGTAGCGCAGCGCATCGAGGAAGGCCGGCACCGACCAGGTGCACCCGGCGGCATGGCGCTCCTCCAGCTCGACCGATATGAACGGCCGGCAGCGCGCGATCGTGTGCCGCGCGCCGCGCAGTATCGCGAACTCGTTGCCCTCGGCATCCAGCTTGATCGACTTGACGTCGTCCAGGTCCAGACTGTCCAGCGGCCACACGTCGACTTCGTGGCTGACGGTGGCGCCCAGATGCGCGGGATCTTGCGCGCGCATCCGCTCGAAGTCCTTGGCGATCGATGCCCACTCCAGCACCGGGTTGCCGTCGACCGTCGGAATCGAGAGCGTCGCGCGCCGCGGCAAATCGCCCAGGGCAACGGAAAATACTGCGACGTTGCCGGCGCGCTCGCGCAGCTCGTGCTTTACGCGCTCCTGCAAGCGCAGCGCCACATCCGGAATCGGCTCGAATGCAAGAACGCACACGTCGGGCAGTTGCGCCAGGGGCAGCGTGAAAGCGCCGGCGTGCGCGCCGACGTCGATCAGGGTCCCGGGCCTGGCCAGTTTCAAATGCGCTTCCAGTTCAGTCAGCACGGGGCTGGCTCCTTTCCTGTGTTCAGAACGTGGGGCGACCGGGTCGACCGCAGAAACCGCACAACCTTGTCTTCGAGCGGTGGCTCTTTGGCCTGGGATCCTCGCTCGCGCGATCCCAGCAAGTGCATCCAGCGCTGAACCGGCCGCTCGTCGCATTGCGGCATCGCCTGCAGGGCCTGCAGCAGCTCGAGCGCGTCAGCGGGCCGGCCGGCCGCCGACAGAACCGCAAACACGCGCTCGATCACGCCGGCCTCGATTCCGATGCCCGCCGCGGTGCACACCAACGCGACCTGCCCGGCGAGCTCGGCCCATCTGAGCTGTGCCAGCAAGGCGACCATGGGGGGTAGCTCGGTCAACTGGTAGGCGCCGGACAGAATATGCGCGCGCAAAGCGGGTCCGAGCGACTTCTCGTTGCAATGCGGCGGCAACTCGCCGTCGATGCCAATTGCGTGATTGCGCGCCAGCAGCAAGGCGCCCTTGATCATCTGGGGCGTCGACGGGTCGATCCGTAGCATCAGCTCGCGCAGCCGGGCGTGCTCGTTGCGCGAGACGCAGATCGACGCCAGGATCTCGACCGCCGGATCCCGCAGTTCGGGCGGCGCCGCCACGATCGCCGACTCGAGCAGCCGCATCGCCTCGTCCCAGCGCTGCGACCGCATCTGGTCGAACGCCTGCGCAAGCAGGCCCTCGGCGTCGCCGGCAAGGGCCGCTCCCGCGTCCACCGAGGTCATCGAAGAATCTCCGCGACTGCGCTCAATACGGCACGCTCCGGAATCGATGCGGTGCACTCGGGCATCACCTGCAGCCTGGGGCACTGGTGAAGGTATGAAGGGGTGGTCCACCAGCAACCGCCACAGCGCCGCGGCAGCACGTTGATGTTGGCGCGGAACGCGAAGAACTCCGGCGGGGTCGAACCGAAGAAGACGACGCTGCGGGTTTGCATTGCGCGGGCGAGATTCGTCAGGCCGCCTTCCGGGCCCACATACGCGGCGGCGTCGCGCAGCACGGCGGCTGCCTCGCGGATCGAGGTGCGCCCGCGCAGGTCGAAATCGACCCCGTCGATCCGTGCGTCATCCTTGGCGCCCAGCAGCACGACGGGCAGCGAGAACGTCTTCAGGCCCCGGACGATCCGCGTCATCTTGTCGCGCGGCAGCACCTTGGTCCACGGTCCCTGCGTGATGGCGAGCGCTTCGGCCGAGTTGCACACCGCCAGGTAGCGCTGTGGCAGCTCGCGCCGGGCCGCGAGGTCCTCGTCCGCCAGGGACACGCGGTAAGCCTCGAAGTCGTCGTCCGGAAACCCCGCGGTGTGCGCCATCAGGCGCGGCATCGACCAGCCTCGCGCGGCCGTGGCCCGCCACAATTCGTCGTTGTCGAACGGAAAGCGCCGCACGAACGGCAACCACTCCTGCTGACCCGCCTGCGCGGACTCGACGAACTCGCGCTCTTCCGGTGTCAGGCCTGCGCTGCCCGATACGAGGCTGTACTGGATCACGTAGCGGCACTCGACGAGGAGGTCGGCCAGCGCTTCAGCGCGCACCAGCGAGCGCATCGTCGCGTGAGCCGGCGACGGCAGCACGATCAGCCGGTCGATGTCCTCGTGTCCAGCGAACAGGCAGCGCACCAGCGAGTGCGGGTGGACCAGGATCAGCTCGGCCTGCGCGAAACGCCTGCGCAGGCAATGCAGCAGCGGCGTCAGCTGCAAGGCGTCGCCGAAGCTTCCGAGCCCGTAGACGAGCAGGCGCGGACGTTGCGGGCCGCTGCCGCTCCGCAACGCCTCCAGCGCGCCCAGCAGGGCCTCCCGCTCATCAACGGACAGCTGCGCGATCGGGTCGGCGACGGGTGGCGTCGAGAGGGTTCCTGGCGCAACGCGCTCACCGTCCATGATCGGCCAGCGCTCCCAGGTGATCCGGCGCCAGACCGCGCAGGCAGCGCTCGTGCATGCGCGCGAACAGCGCCTCCAGGTCGCGCGTGTAGCGGACGCTGTCGAACAGCGGACACTCGCCGAGGTTGTGCGCCAGCCGCGACTTCAGCGCATCCAGGCGCTGGCGATCGTGCGCGAGTTCGCGCGCGATCGATTCGTATTCGGCCAGGTCCGCTGCGATCAGCTCGGGCAGCCCGGCCGCCTGCAGCACGCTGGCGGCCACCCGGGACACGAAGGTATCGCCCGGACAGGTGAGCACCGGGACGCCCGCCCACAAGGCGTCACTGGCGGTCGTGTGGGCGCATACCGGGCGCGTATCCAGCACCAGGTCGGCCAGCTGCAGCCGCCCCAGGTGCCGCGTCTGCGGCAACTGCTCGCCCCAGATAAGGCGCGCGGCGTCGATGCCCCGGCGCTCGACTTCGTGCGTGAGATTGCGGCGGGCTTGCGCGTTGGATTCGTACAGCCACAAGACGCTGTGCTCGGTGCCTTGCAGCAGCCGGCACCAGATGTCGAAGACTTCGGCCGTGATCTTGTACGGGCTGTTGAAGCTGCAGAAGACGAATCCGTTCTCGGGCAGGCCGCACTCGGATCGCGTCGGACGCGGGCCGACCGCGCGGCTGCGATCGTTCGGCTGATAGCAGACCGGCATCTGGGCGATCTTTTCCGAGTAATCGGGCGCGTGCTCGAGCGGCGTGACGATCGGATCGCCGATGATGTAGTCGTAGAAGGCCGCGCCGAGCGTGCCCGGGTACCCGAGGTAATTGACCTGGATCGGGCTGGGGCGGAACGCCAGCACGCCGTTGCGGGCTCCCAGCGTGTAACCCTTCAGGTCCATCAGCACGTCGCTGCCGTCGGACTGAATCTGCTCGGCCGCCGCGCGGTCCGATATTTCGCGCACGTCGACGAAGCGGTCGACGGCGCGCTCGATACGGCGGCGAGCCGGCGAGGCGTCGTTGACCCCGTAGGAGTAGGCAAAGACTTCGAATCGGGCCCGGTCGTGGTGTTCCAGGATCTGGCTGAGCAGATACGCGGTGGCGTGCTCCTGCAAATCGCTCGAAAGATAACCGAGGCGAATGCGGGTCGAGGCGGGCCGCGGCGCGCGTTGGGGCAGCGGCTGCAGGCTTGCGAACAGGTTCTGGGCAAAGCCGCGCGCGGCGCCAAGTTGCTGGCGGCGCGTGGACGGCTGGGCCAGCAGCTGAAACGGCTGCGGATAGCCGGCGCCGTCGTCCATCAGCCGCATCAGTTCAGGCAGATCCTCGCCCAGATGGTCCCAGCGGCAGGCATGCAGGTCTTCGAAGGTCATCCCCGAGGTCAGCTGGACCGCGTCGCCGCCGACCGCGATCGCGGTCTTGTAGCATTCGCGCGCCTCTTCGTGCAGATCCAGCCGGTTGAACACGTTTCCGAGCTGCACGTGGGCCACCATGCAGTCCGGTTTGCGCGACAGCGCCGCAAGGTAGCAATCGGCCGCTTCCTTGAAGCGATCCAGATGATGAAGTGCCTGGCCAAGCTGAAGGTGGACATGATGGTCGCGGATGCCGGCCAGATCGGCGCCGGCCAGGAGCGCGATCGTTTCGGCTTGCCGGTTCGCCGCGTTCAGGCACTCGGCAGCGACGGCCAGCGCGGGCTCCGAACCGGGCGCCAGCGCGGCGCCCCGTTGCGCGGCCTCGGCGCCGCGATCGTACTGGCCGCACCGCATCCGTGCATGAGCCAGGTTCAGCCAATAGACGTTGTCGGACGGGCTGCGAGCGACCGCCCGCTCGAAAGCCTGAAGAGCGGCCTGCCAGTGACCGTCGTTGGCGTGCGACAGTCCCCGCCGGTAGTCGGCCTCGCCCATCGGCGGCGCAGGCCGACGTGAGCTGCGGTGCGTGCTGCGGGCGAGCCGCTGCATTCTTAGGTTTCTCCCCTGCGAATGCCGGCACTGTAGGGTGGCTCGCCCATCCCCGAGCCGCAGAAAAGCCTGTCGAACCCGTCTTCGCGGAACGCTACGACGGGTTGGGGAACCGGAAACAGTTAGATCGAGGCCGGCCGTCAGGCGGCGCCACCTGCGTCGGGAATTGGTCGGGCATGACGGTCCTGTTTGCGGTTTCGCTCAACCCACCGGCGTGATTTACTGAAGGTCCGAGACCCGAGATCGCTCAACAACAAACCATGGACAGGACGCCATTTCCGGAGCCCGAAGCACCGGAGCTGGAAAGCTACTGGCTGTATTCGAAATTCGAAATCGACGCGTTGGTCACGCGCCTGTGCGATGACCGGGTGCCGATGACCGTCTATTGGGGCCGCGACGGCGAATTCGCGGTGAGCCAGATCATGAAGGTCGACGGGGTTCGCAACGAGATGCACTTCGACCTGCCGAACCAGCCGCAGCAGCAATCCCAGCTGCTGCAGGCAGCCGAGCTCGTGTGCATCGCGTTCGTCGAGAACATCAAGATGCAGTTCACGATCGGCGCGCCCCGGCGCTCCTCGGATGGTGGCTATCCGACGTTCCTGTGCGCCATTCCCGAGCGCGTGCTGCGTCTTCAGCGTCGCGAGTACTACCGGGTCCGCACTCCGGAAGGCCTGTCGGCAAGCTGCCTGGTTCCCTACTCGGGCGACCGGGTCCAGTACGAGTCGTTGCGCGTGCTCGATGTGAGTGTCGGCGGTCTGGCGATGCTGGCCTATCCGCGGCATTTCGATCCGAACGTCACGAGCGTCATCGACCGCTGCTACCTGGATCTGCCGGGGGTGGGCACGGTGACGGTGCGCATGCGGGTCGCGCACGTCGCAACCTCGGCGGACGGTCTGTCACGCCGCTGCGGATGCGAGTTCGTCGATTTGTCGCCGCAAGCGAGGATGATGCTGCAGCGCTACGTGCACCGGCTCGATGTCGAGCAGCGGCACCGCGGCGGCTCGTACAAGGTCGCCTAGCGGTCCGAGCGCGTCGTGCCCGGCACCGGTTGCAGAGCAGCCGCTTGCGGGTTCGGGTACAGCTCACTCCACGCGCGTTCGTACTGTTCACCGGTCCCGATCCAGGCAACAGTCCCTACCGACAACGCTGCCGTGTACAGGGCGGCGATGCGCTCGCCCAGACCATCGCGCGTGCGGATCCGCACGGCGGCCAGCAGGTGAGGGTGGCCTTCCGCATA
This sequence comes from Betaproteobacteria bacterium, assembly GCA_005882215.1. Classification (GTDB taxonomy): domain Bacteria; phylum Pseudomonadota; class Gammaproteobacteria; order Burkholderiales; family Burkholderiaceae_F; genus VBCK01. The sequence continues at coordinate 43,159 of VBCK01000122.1, forward strand.
GACACGAGCGGCCACCCGCGTGCCGGGGGCGTATGGAAGCAGCGATTCGGGCAACCCGGCGATGCCGCGGCGGCCATCGCGGCGCCGCTCCGAGGTGTCCTCGAACCAGACGAACAGGTCAGTGGCGCCGGTGGGCGTGGCGACGGCGCTGGCCGCCAGCCGGGCGTGTTCGGACAGTGGGCGTGTTGCGTGTTCCGCCAGGCGGCGCACCAATTCGGTTCTGGTCATGGGCAAGCGCAAAAGGTGATCGATCTCATCTTTCGATCGGCCTTCCACGGGCTGTCTTGAGCGATGGCCGGCAATCACCGCTCAATTCGCGCGATCCGCCGACACGTTCCGATCCGGCTTCAGACCTAAAGTGCGGCGCGAGTCGGCCGATATTTGATCGTTAGGGGGATCTGTACGCCCGAATAATCAGCGTTAATCCATTCGCTGCGCGCGGCAGGGGCCGCGGCGCGACCATGGCGCGCTGATGGCCGATTCGGATCATTCGTCGCAGGACCGCACGCTCGAGCCGACCGCCAAGCGTCTGGCCGACGCTCGCCGCGAGGGACAGGTCCCTCGCTCGCGCTACCTGTCCCATCTGATGGTGCTGGGCACGGCCGTGCTCGGATTGAGCCTGGCCGGCACGCGGCTGGCGCAGGCCTGTCACGGTGTGCTGGTGCACGGGTTGAGCTTCGATGTGTCCACGGCATCCGACCCGACCCGGATGGGTGCGCGACTGGCGGAGCTGAGCGTCGACGCGGCCTGGGCCACGCTGCCGCTTCTGGCGGCGCTGCTGGTGGCCTCGCTCGCGGCTCCGCTTCTGATCGGTGGCTGGAACTTCGCGCCGCAGTCGGTGGCCCCGCGCTTCGATCGGCTCGATCCTGTCCGCGGCATGCAGCGCTTCTTCTCGCTTTCGGCACTGATGGACCTGGGCAAGGTGGCGCTGATCGCGACCCTTCTGGCGATTGTCGGCGCCTACACCATCGCGGGGCACATCGGCGAGTTTGCGGCGCTGTCGCTGCAAAGCCTGCCGGCGGCAGTGTCCAGCCTGTCGTCGATCCTGCTGGCCGCCTTCACGCTGCTGGCGGGCACGCTGGCCGTAACGGCCGCGATCGACGTCCCGTACCAGATTACCCGCTACCGCGCGATGTTGCGGATGACGGTGCAAGAGGTGCGCCAGGAGGAGAAGGAAAGCCAGGGCGATCCCCGCATCAAGCTGCACGTGCGCCGCGCACAGCGCGAGATGGCGCGCAAAAGGATGATGGCGGCCGTGCCCAAGGCCGACGTGGTGGTCACCAACCCGACCCACTTCGCGGTCGCGCTCAAATACCTGCAGGCGCGTCACCGCGCGCCGATCGTGGTCGCCAAGGGCATGGGCGCGGTGGCCGAGCGCATCCGGGAGCTGGCGAGCGAAAACGGCGTTCCGAGCCTGGAGGCGCCGCCGTTGGCGCGCGCGCTGTACCGCCACGTCGAAATCGGCGCCGAGATCCCGGCCGCGCTGTACACCGCGGTGGCGCAGGTTCTCGCATATGTATATCAGCTGAAGCGCTATCGCGACGGCCAGGCGCAGCGTCCGCAGCAGCCGGACGAAATACCGATTCCCCGCGGACTCGACCCGCTCGAGCCGAGGGCGACCGCATGACACCGAATTCAGCCAGGACTGAGCGATGAATCCGCTGGCGGCGATCTTCGATCATCCGCTGCTGCGGGAGGTGCCGTGGCGCTCGCTGGGAGTGCCGCTGCTGATCTTCATGGTGCTGGCCATGATGATCATCCCGCT
>VBCK01000058.1 GCA_005882215.1 Betaproteobacteria bacterium
GAAGTCGGCGTCAACGGCGAATAACGGCTGCGAGGGTGCCAAGCCATGTTTCGGTTCATCGTCGGCACTAGTCTGCGCTTCCGCTTCCTGATCGTGGCGCTGGCGCTCGGTCTCGTCTACTTCGGAACCCAGCGCCTGAATCAGATTCCGATCGACGTGTTTCCGGAGTTCGCCTCGGCGCGCGTGGAGGTACAGACGCTCTGCCTGGGTCTTTCTCCGGCCGAGGTCGAGGAGCAGGTCACGGTGCCGATCGAGAACGCGCTAAACGGGGTGCGCGGTGTCGAGGTCCTTCGGTCAAGTTCGGTGCCGCAGCTGTCCTCGGTTACCGCGATTCTCGAGCGGGGCGCCGACGAACTGCTGGCGCGGCAGCTCGTGACGGAGCGCGTAGCCATCGCGATGCAGGGCCTGCCGACCTGGGCCGCGCCGCCGGTCATGATGCCGCCCGTGTCGTCGACGAGTCGGGTCATGAAGATCGGCGTCACGGCGAAGAAGCTCGCGATGATGGATCTTTCGATGCTGGCCTATTGGAAGATCCGGCCACGGCTGCTGGAGGTTCCTGGCGTGGCGAACGTGCCGATCTGGGGCGAGCAGCTGAAGATGCTGCAGGTACTCGTGGATCCCGAGCAGTTGGCGAAGCTCGGCCTCAAGCTCGACGATGTGATGGAAAAGACCTCGGATGCGCTTGAAGTCGGGCTGCTTCGCTATTCCGGCGGCGCCCATATAGGCACGGGCGGCTTCCTCGATACGCCGGAAAACAGGCTGGCCATCCACCACATTCTCGCAAGCACGACGCCCGAGACACTCGCGAAGGTCCCCGTCGCGAAGCGCGACGGCAAGGAGCTCACGCTGGGGGACGTCGCCAAGCTCGAATGGGGCAGGCAAGCGATGATCGGTGATGCCGTGATCAACGATGGCGACGGGTTGATGCTGATCGTCGAGAAATACCCCTGGGGCAATACGCTCGAGGTGACCCGCGGCGTCGAACAGGCGATCCAGGAGATGAAGGCCGGCCTGCCCAACGTGGAATTCGACACCAAGATCTTCCGGCCAGCGGAATACATCGAGGCCTCGGTCGACAACCTGTCCCGGACGCTGATCCTCGGCTGCATTCTCGTCGTGATCGTGGTCTGCGCCTTGCTATATGAGTGGCGGTCCGCGCTCATATGTATCGTCGCCATCCCTCTTTCGCTGCTGGCGGGGATACTCGTGCTTGCGTGGACCGGCTCGACCATGAACACCATGGTGTTGGCCGGGTTCGTGATCGCGGTCGGGGTCGTCGTGGACGACGCCATCCTCGGCGTCGAAAACGTCGTGCGGCGGCTGCGCCAGGCCCGGGCGGCCGGAGATCCCAGATCGACAGCCCGCATCATTCTCGATGCCTCGATCGAGGTGCGGAACCCGATTTTCTACGCGACGCTGATCGTCGTGCTGGCCGTCGTCCCGGTGTTTTTCATGCAGGAGCTTTCCGGCGCGTTCTTCAAGCCGCTCATCCTCGCGTATGTCATGGCGATCGTCGCGTCGCTGGTCGTCGCGGTAACGCTGACGCCGGTGCTGTGCCTGCTCCTGTTGCGCGGCAAGGCACTGGACGGGCGGGAGTCCCCGCTTGCGCTGTGGCTCGGCCGGCTCTATGGACGGATGCTTACCTGGTCGATCCAGCATCCGGCGGTTGCCCGCACGGCGGTCGTCGTCATCAGCCTCGCCGGCGTGGCGACGATCCCGATGATGGGCTATTCGCTGCTGCCGCCTTTCAAGGAGCGGGACTTTCTGATCCACTGGATCGCCGACCCGAGCACGTCGCATCCCGAAATGCTGCGCATCACGCAGCGCGTCAGCCGTGAGCTGCGCTCCATTCCAGGGGTTCGCAATTTCGGCTCGCATATCGGGCAGGCCTTTCTTGCGGACGAGATCGTCGGCGTTGCCAATGGCGAGAACTGGATCAGCATCGATCCGAAGGTCGACTACGACCAGACCGTTAACGCCATCAAGCAGGTCGTCGACGGGTATCCCGGGTTGTATCGGGGTGTCGACACCTACCTCGGGGAGCGAATCGACGAGGTGTTAACGGGCGAAAGCGAACCGATCGTCGTGCGCATCTTCGGTTCGGACCTGAAAGTCCTGAGGGAACAGGCAGAACGGGTGCGCCAGGCCCTGGTCAAGATCAAAGGAACGGATGAGGTCAAGAAGGACATCAACGTCGACGTCCCCCATATACAGGTCGTTGAGAACACGGCCGCAGCCCTGCGTTACGGACTCAAGCCAGGCGACGTCAGGCGGGCGTCCGCCGTCCTGATGGCGGGAGAGGAGGTTGGCGACATCTTCAACGACGGTCGGACCTATGACGTGCAGGTCTGGACCACGCCGGAATGGCGCCACAGCCTCAACTCGGTCCAGCAGCTGCTGCTCGATACGCCCACCGGCAAGCGCGTCCGCATGAAGGACGTGGCCGATATCGCCATCATGCCGACGCCGAACGGCATCAAGCGGGAGGGCGGGTCCCGGCGCATCGACGTGCAGGCCAACGTCCAGGGGCGCGACCTGGGGTCGGTCGCGCGGGACATCGAGAAGCTCCTGTCGTCGATGCAGTTTCCGCTTGGCTACCACGCCATCCTGCAGGGAGCCTACGTCGAACTGCAGTCGGCGCAGGAGAATCTGCAGCTGTTCGCCGTCATCGCGATGATAGGCGTCTTCCTGCTGCTGCAGCTGTCCTTCAAGAGCTGGCGGCTTGCCGCGCTGAGCTTTTTGACACTTCCCTCCGCGCTGGTGGGTGGATTGCTGGCGGCGTTCGCCGCAGGAGCCGAGGTCACGCTGGGGTCGCTTGTGGGCTTCCTTTCGGTGCTCGGCATCGCCGCGCGCAACGGGATCATGATGATCAATCACTTCCAGCATCTGGAGCAGTTCGAGGGCCAGACCTTCGGCAGGGAGCTCGTGATGCGCGGTGCCAGGGAGCGGCTGCGTCCAATCCTGATGACGACCGGCGCGACGGCCTTGGCGATCGTGCCCCTGGTGATCTACGGCAACCTGCCCGGACAGGAGATCGAATACCCGATGGCCACGGTCATTCTCGGCGGCCTCGTCACCTCGACCCTGCTCAATCTGTTCGTCGTTCCGACGCTCTATCTGCGCTTCGGAGCGGGCAGCGCGCCATCGGACCGGCCGGCACCAGAGCCGCTCGCTGCTGCAAGCTAGTGCCATGGCGAAACGGAGGATTTCTGCCGATCCCCGCCGCTCCGGTGGAGGGACGTTTTCCGGGAGTTGCCGATATGCGATCCGCGTTGCCCCTGATGCTTGTATTGATCCTGACTGCACTGCAAGGCGTTGCACGGTCGGAAGAGACGTTCCAGAAGGTCGGCGTCTACCTCGAACAGACGGTCGAAGACCAGGACTCGGAGATCATGTTCGAGGCTATCGGAGGCGACCTCGGACTGACAACGCTCAAGGTGGTCGCGCCCGACGGCCGGACCGTGGTCGACTTCAAGGCACCGGACTCGAAACTCGGCGTCCGGCAGGTTCACCTGGAAAGTCCCGAGCCGAAGGACAAAGACGCGATCCGGAAGGACTTTCCCGAGGGAACCTACCGTTTCGTCGCCAGCACAACGGCCGGCACGGCGCTGCGCGGCCAGACCACGTTGAGCCACAAACTGCCCGACGCCCCTTCCTTCGTGCAGCCGCAGCCCGACGCGACCAACGTGCCGGTGAAGAGCCTGCAGATCCGCTGGCGTCCGGCGAAGGGCGTGGCGAAGCAGCTGGTCGTCATCGAGCACGAGCCGACCGGCAACGAATTCAGGATGAACTTGCCACCTGCCTCGGCAGCCTTCGTTGTGCCGGACGGATTCCTGTCACCGGGCCGCAAGTACAAGCTCGGGATCTCGGCCGTATCCAATGACGGCAACAGCACCGTCATCGAAACCGACTTCACGACCGCATCCGGAAAGTAGGCCGGTGACCAGCGCAATAGCGAACATGTCGATGCAATCCTCGAACGGAGCAAGGGAAATGCGGAAGTACGGGAAGTACGGAGTGACGGGTGCAATCGTCCTTTCGATCTGGAGCGGGGATGCGGGTGCCCAGGCTCAGGCACCCGCCGGCCTGGGTCCGATGGAGTTCGGGATGACGCTGAAGCAGCTGGTCGAATCGATCGAGAAAGTCGAGCAGCTGATCTCCCGCTGCATGCGCGAACAGGGCTTCGAGTACTTCGCCGCCGACTACGAGACCGTGCACGCGGGCATGAAGTCCGACAAGCACGTGCCGGGCCTGACCGAGGAGGAATTCATCAACAAGTATGGCTTCGGCGTCGCGACGATGTATACGGGGCTTCCTCCGCAGCTCGAGAGCGGCCACAGCCCCGCGAAGGTGGGGCTCGGCGAACGCAACGTCCAGGTATTCAAGAGCCTGCCGGCGCGCGACCAGGCCGCCTACAACCGTGCGCTGCTCGGCGACGGCTTGTCCTTCGCGATGGCGCTCGAAACGGAGAACCTTTCGCAGACCGGTGGCTGCACGCGCAAGGCGGTCGAACAGGTGTTCCAGCCCCAGCAGCTGAAGTCGGACTACTACAACCCGCAGAATGCGCTGATCAACACCGACCCGCGGATGAAGGCGGCGTTGAGGAAGTATGCAGCCGAGATGAAGAAGGCCGGTTTCGACTACACGCATCCGGATGAGGTCGAACCCGACGTACGGGCCAGGCTCGCTGCCCTGACGAGCAACGGCACGATGCCCATCGAAAAAATGTCACCCGAACAGCGCGCCGGGCTCGCGAAGCTGCAGGACTACGAACGTCGGGTGGCGGCGAAGGACTACAAGCTGCAGGAAGAGCTCTTTACCCCGGTCGAGCAGCAGATCCAGAGAGAATTGTTCGCGCGCAAGGTCAAGTGAACGCGATCCTGCGGGCCAATGGTCCGCCCCTGCGCTGAACAATCGACGGGGTTTCGCGATCCAGAATCGCCATGGCCGCAAATCGAACCAACCTGCTCTATTCGGTCCTCGGCGGCGTCGCAGCGGCTGCGTTGGGCACGTGGATACTGGGCTCGCATATCGAGTCCCCCGCGGATGCCGCGGCGAGAACCGCGCCCCCGGTGCCATCCCCAATCCTCGTCCCGGTCGAACAGCGCGTGCTGAACTCGGAGGTTGTCACTCGCGGCACGGCGCGATTCGGACTTCCACAACCCATTTCAATCGCGCCTTCGGCGCTCAAATTGAGTCCCGGACTGGTGACCACTATCCCGGTGAGGAACACGCAGTTCGGCGAAGGTTCGGTGATGCTGACCCACTCGGGGCGGCCGGTCTTCGTATTTCAGGGAAGCGTCCCGGCGTACCGAGACCTTTCTTCCGGGATTGCCGGCGACGACGTGCGCCAATTGAAGCGTGCCCTGAAGCGGCTCGGGTTCGATCCCGGGGCGCCTGACGGGCCGTACGACGAGCGCACCAGCGCGGCCGTTGCCGCCTTCTACAAATCCAAGGGTTGGGAACCTTTTGGCCCAACGCGCGAACAGATCGCCGGCCTGCGGACAATCGAGCGCGACTACGCCGACGCGATGAAAGCCAAGGCGGCTGCCGATGCGGCCAATGCCGCGGCCGAGCTCGCCGTCAAGTCGGCCCGCGCAACGGCGGCGCACAATTTGAGGTCTGCGTCGCTGGAGGCCTCTCGCGCGCTTTCCGAGACCAGCGGCCCCGAGACGACGACCAAGTCACTGAGCCTGGAAGCCGAGCGCGCGAAGGCCCGGTATGCCAACTCTTCCGCAGAGGCGGACCTCGCGGCCCAAAACGCCGAACGCGACCTGATCGTTCTCGATCCGCGGCAGACCGAAACGGCGCGTGCGGCCGCAGAAGCGAAGCTCGAGCTTGCACGCGCCGCGGTGGAAAAGACCAAGCGTGAGGGCGAACTGGCGGTCCAGGCCGCTGAGCGCGAGGCCAAGCTGGCGGCGCAGCGCGCCGAGCTGGGCCGCGCGGCCGAACAGGCGGCCAAGCTCGAAGGCGAGAAGTCGGTCCAGGCGGCTGTCGATGCGGAGAAACTTGCCGCACTGGATGCACAGATCGCGGGACAGCGGGCGGATCAACTCGCTGCCGAGCTCAAATCTGCGAAGCAGAAGCTCGGGATCCAGATACCGGTCGACGAGGTGGTCTTCGTCAAGTCCCTGCCTTTCCGCGTCGAGGCGGTGTCTGCCACTGTCGGCAGCCCGCTCTCCGGTCAGGTCATGACGGTGACCGACAACCAGCTGGCCGTCGACGCGTCGCTCACGCTCGAGTCTGCACCCCTCGTGAAAGCCAAGATGGCGGTCGCCATCGACGAGGAGTCGCTCGGGGTAAAAGCCGCGGGCGTCGTCGACTTCGTAGACACTACGCCCGGCACGCATGGCGTCGATGGCTTCCACATCTATCTTGCCATCAAGGTCAACCCCACGCCGGTGCGGCTGGAAGGCTACTCGGTCCGTCTGAAGATCCCGATCGAATCGACCAAGGAAGCGGTTACGGCGGTTCCGGTCAGCGCGCTTTCCCTCGCGCCTGACGGGACCTCCAGAGTGCAGGTCGAGAACAATGGGGTGCTCAAGTACGTCACGGTCAAGCCGGGGCTGTCCTCCGGCGGCTACGTGGCCGTCGCTCCGGTTGAAGGGACGCTGAGCGCCGGTCAGCGCGTCGTGGTCGGCTACAACAATCCGGACGCCAAGGATCAAAAATGAATGATCGCCTCCGGGCTGAAGACACAGTCGAGGCCGTTCTAACCGGAGCCCAGGGCGCGCCGGAACACGTCATTGAACTGCGCAAGATCTGCCGACAGTACGGCACCGAGCCTGCCGTGCGGGCACTGGTCGATGTCGATCTGGCGGTCCGCCGCGGCGAGTGGCTGTGCATCACAGGACCATCCGGCGCCGGCAAGTCGACGCTGCTCAACATCCTGGGTTGCCTGGATCGGCCGTCCAGCGGCAGCTATCGGCTCAACGCGATCGAAACCACCACGCTGACGGACGTGGAACGCGCGGGCTTGCGCAGCCAGCGCATCGGATTTGTGTTCCAGGCGTTCCACCTGCTGCCCTATCGGTCGGTGCTCGAGAACGTGATGTTGGCGGAGGTCTATCGACATCGCTCCGCCCAGGGCCGACGGGAGCGAGCCCTGGCGGCGATCGAACGCGTCGGACTCGCCCATCGTGCCGACTTCCTCCCGGGAAAGCTTTCCGGCGGCGAGCGTCAACGCGTCGCTATCGCGCGGGCGCTTCTCGGCTCGCCCGACCTGCTCCTGTGCGACGAACCCACGGGGAACCTGGACTCGAAGACAGCCACCGCAATCCTTGAGTTTCTTGCCGAACTGAACCGAGGCGGCTTGACGCTCGTGGTCGTGACGCATGACGAGAAGGTCGCCGCGTGCGCCTCCAGCAGGGTCGACATCATCGACGGCGTGCTGACGCGTCGCTCGGACGGCGGGCCCGCCGCGCTCGCGGCGGAGTCGCCGGCAACGACCGCAAAGGGGGGCGTGATCCGGTCCGGCATCACGTGGCGCGACCTGTTGAACGAGGCGATCGCCGGAATTTTCGTGCGGCCTGTCCGCACTCTGCTCACAGTGCTCGGCGTCGTGATCGGCGTCTCGGCGCTGGTCGCGACAGTGGGCCTGACCCGGACGGCGGGAAACCGCATCATCAGCCAGTTCGATCGCCTGGCGGCGACCGAACTCTTCGTGGCGGCTCGGCCCGGCGCCGCGACTGGCACGGTCGATCCGAAGGCGATCCCCTGGGATGCGCCGGAACGGCTGGAACGCCTGAACGGCGTCGTGGCCGCGGGCACGATGAGCGATGTCGACGTCGGGGGTACCACGGTCGGCACATCTCCCGTGAGGGATCCTGCCAACCCAACCTCGTTCAAGCTTGCGGTGCGCGCCGCCTCGCCGGGCCTGTTCAGGGCCGTGAGGGCATCGCTTGAGGACGGCCGCCTGCCCGACAAGGGGCATTCGGAACGGGCGGACCGGGTCGCTGTGCTGGGCCAGGATGCCGCGGTGCGCCTCGGCCTCCATGATGTGGACCGGCTTCCAGCGATATTGATCGGAGACCAGCTCTATCTGGTTATCGGAATAGTGCACGACGTCGCGCGCAAGCCCGAATTGCTCAGTTCCGTCATCATCCCGGAGGGCGCGGCGCGGCGCTACTACGGTCTCGCCGGTCCTGGCCTCGTCGTCGTCGAAACCAAGATCGGAGCGGCCTACCTGATCGCCGACCAGGCGCGGCTGGCCCTTCGGCCCGATGATCCGCGGGCTCTCAAGGTACAGGTCCCACAGGAACCCAAGCGCGTGCGCGACGAGGTGCAATCGGACCTGAACGTGATGTTTTTGCTGCTCGGAGGCCTTTCGCTGGTCGTAGGCGCATTGGGTATCGCCAACATTACGCTGGTGGGCGTCATGGAGCGGAGGGGCGAAATCGGCCTGCGTCGTGCGATCGGCGCGACGCGTAGACACATCGCAACCCAGTTTCTCCTTGAGAGCGCCTCGATGGGCGTGATCGGCGGCGTCGTCGGCGCCTGCCTGGGTGTCTTCGTCGTAATCGGCGTCGCCGCCTATCAGGTCTGGACGCCGGTACTGGACCCGGCAATGCCGTTGCTCGCGCCTGTCATGGGAGGCCTTATCGGCGTGCTGTCCGGGCTTTTCCCGGCATCGCGCGCCGCCCAATTGGAACCTGCCGAAACGATCCGGGGCTGAGAAGCGAATGAACTTGGCCAGGCTATCCACTCGCAGCGGCGGGGGGGCACTGCTGTCGCTCGGGCTGTGCCTGCCTGCTTCGGCAGCGGCGGCGTCACCGGCAGGCACGGACGGATCCGAGCCCGTGCAAAAGATGGCGCAAGCCGTCCCTCCCGCGCCCGCGCCTGGCGCAGACGAAACGAAGCCTGGCGCAGACGAGGCGAACCAACCTTCCGAGTCCGAGCGCATCGAGGCTCTCGAGAAGCGGGTCAAGGAACTCGAACTCGCCAAGCCCAGGCAGGAGCAGGCGATCCGTTCAATCATCCGGAGCAGCCTTGCCGGCACGGGGTCGAGGATCAACGAGTACGTGAGTCTTGGCGGGTCGCTCGAGGTGGGCTTGAGCCAGAGGTCGGATTTCTCAGGGGAGCATAAGGGTGCGATCAGCTTGGATACGGCCGAGGTGGACCTCGAGATCAAGGCCAACGACTGGGTCAGCGGCAATTTCGTGTTGGCCTACGAGGCGGCCACCAGCATTCTTTTTCCCACGACGCCTTCGTTCAATAGCGGCGTCGATCGATTGACTGCCGACAAGGCGTTCCTGACGATCGGCGATATTCAGAAGTTTCCGCTGTTCGCCAGTGCCGGCTTGAAATATCTGGAATTCGGATCTTCGACCGGGGTTCACAGGGTCGACGTGCTCTCGCTCGCAAACCCGCTGACGGTGGAGGCGTTCGAGTTGCGAAACCCGGCGATCGGCATCGGGTTCGGGCTTCCGACGCCGGCCCTGAAGCCGCCTGAACCTCCGATTACGGTACCTCAGGTCAGGCCGTTGATCTTGAGTCCCATGGTCGATTGGGCTGCCCATGCGCTCGGTTACCAGCCTCCGCCGAGCCGTCCGAAGCCGCTGCCCCAGTACACCCCGCCACCCCAAGCCCCCGCCTTTTACGGGATCTTCAACATCTATGACCCCAACGGTGTGGACTTGCCCAATCGATCGCTCGGTAGTGGCTGGAACGGCCGGCTGGGCTATCGGTCCAGGGGGAACTGCGGCCACACCTATCCTGAGCTTACGTCATCGCTCGTCTGCCCCTGGTCCGTCGACATCAATGTCGACTACGACAACTCGATCTTCGACAGCCGGTTTCTGCAGTCCGAATACCAGCCGTTCCTCCAGAAGATCGGGAACGTGGGCGCTCTGGCGGGGACCATCAAGGCCACGTTGGGCCCGTGGCTGCTTGTCGGCGAATGGAACGGCGCTAGAACTGCCGCGAGTTTCGTCGATGATGCCGGGAAGATGCGGCACATCCGGCCGGCCGCCTGGCAGATCTCCGTGGGCTACCAGTTCGGTTGGAACCCGTGGGTCGAGGTCATCGGCGAACAGGGCGACTTCGTCTCGGTCGGCTATTCGCAGAGTCATGACCTGGCTGGCGTTTCAAAATTGTCCGGAACGACCGTATCCAGGGAGGGTTTCGTACCGAGGAACCGCCTCACGGTTACTGCAGGGGAGTGGGTGCTGGAGAACACCAAACTGACGATCGAATACTCCCGCGACTCCGACTACCAGAAGGACCAGGGCGGCACGGGAATGCGCGCGAACGAGTATGTCGCTGCGATCACGTACAACTTCTAGCTAGGGGTATACATCGTGGAGTCGAGCATGACGTTTTCGGTATTGACGGGTTCTTCCTCATTCAGCACGGCGAAGAAGTAATGGGCGGCGTGATCGCCGCGAGTTCATCGAAACCAACACAACTGGAGCGGAACCATATGCAGAACGGACGATCGTTTCGACAGCTCGCCCGGGCGGGTGTCTCGATCTACTCGGCACTGGCCATTCTCTGCGGCGGCTTGCTGTTCGCGGGAACGGCGACCGCCGCGGATAAAGCCGCAGCCGACGTGAAGATCACCGAAGAGCAGGCCAAGGAGAGCGCGCTGAAGGCGCTTCCCGGCAAGGTGAACAAGGTGGAGCTCGAGAAGAAGGAGGGCAAGAAGGTCTACGTCGTCGAGATCATTACCGAGAATCAGGAGCAAAAGAAGGATGTGTGGGTCGACCCCGTCTCCGGCAAGGTGGTCGGCGTCGACAAGTGACAAGGAAGGATCGACTACGCCCCCCTCGAGGGCGCCAGTGGGACGAGCGGCCGCGCGATTCAGATGCTGTTGACCTGTTCGTGGCAGGGGCCCGCCCACGATGTGGACTGTCAACTGTGGAACCAGCATAGGAGGCACGACGATGAAGCGACCGAACGTACGACGAATCACTCTTGTCGCTGTGTCGACTGCGGCGATGATTGCCGGCTTCTCGACATCGGTTCTGGCCGTGGATCAACGGTCTGACTTGCTGCAGGTCAACGCCAAGAACTTCAGTCACCCAACGGTCATCGACAACAAATGGATGCCGCTGAAGCCGGGCACGCAGTGGAACTACGAAGGATGGACAGTCGACGATGAAGGCAAGCGGATACCTTGGGGTGTCATTCAGATCGCCACCGACCTTGTCAAGAACATCAATGGGATCGATACGGTGGTGATGTGGGACCGCGATTACCAGAACGGCAGGCTCGAGGAATCCGAAACGTACTTTCGAGCGCAGGACGATCAGGGCAACGTCTGGCATTTCGGCGAGGTGAAGGAAGTCTACGATGAAGACAACAAGCTGATCGGCGCCAAGACGTGGATGGAAGGGCGCCTGGGCGCCCGAGCGGGCATCATGATCCCCGGGGCGCCGGCAGTGGGCACGCCAAGCATTTCGCAGGGTTTAGCCCTCGGGGTGTACAAATGGGACGATCGATTTCAAGTACGGAAAGTGGGCGAGAAAGTGACGGTGCCGGCGGGTACCTTCGAGAACGTGCTCGTCGTCGAAGAATGGTCCCAACCTGAACTGGCCAAGGGTGCGCAGCAGCTTAAATACTATGCTCCCGGCATAGGCTATGTATCCGTTGGCTGGGAGGGCCATGACCCGACCAAAGAAACGTTGGAGCTGGTCAAAATGACGCAGCTCGATGCACAGGAGATGGATCGAGTGCGCGCCGAGGTACTTGAGCTCGAGAATCGCTCGTACTTGTATGGGCGCGAGACGAGGCCGCTTCGGCGCCGTGGGGAGTAGCCATCCTGCCGCGTGCCGAATGCTCGAGATGATCTCGCACGGCATCGACATCTCTGCTGAACTGACCGAAGTGAGCCGTAACCCAATCCGACGAAATTTCCAGAGGGGCGTGACCATGAAGCTATTCGAAATTCGAACCGCCATCGCGAGCGTTGTTTGCGTGGCGCTGTCGGTTTGCCTTGCACCGTCCGTTCGTGCGATGGATGATCGCACCGATCTGCTCGATTTCAAACCCGAAGGCTTCAGCCATCCGGCCGAGATCGACAACCAGTGGATGCCGCTCAAGCCGGGAACGCAATTGGTGTATAGCGGCTGGAAGATCGACGAAGAGGACCGACGGGTACCGTATCAGCTCATCGTTACCGTCACCGATCTCTTGAAGGACGTCGACGGAATAGAGACCGTCGTCGTCCTGGAACAGTATTTCGCAAATCGCAAGCTCGAGGTGTCCGGATTGGCCTTTCGCGCCCAGGACAACGAAGCCAATCTGTGGCTGCTCGGCGAAGTCAAGGAGTTCTACGACGAAAACGTGAAGCTGATCGCCGCGCGATTCTGGGCGGCAGGGCTCCAGGGCTCCCGGGCCGGCATCGTCATGCCGGCGAAGCCGACCGCGGGCATGCCTAGCTACTCGCAAGGCTACGTCGAGTCGCCGTATGCCTGGCATGACCGCGGACAGGTGCGGGAGACAGGCGCCAAGGTGAAGGTTCCGGCCGGCACATTCGACCACGTGGTCGTGACCGAAGAAGGATCGAGAGGCGGGCGGCACGCACCTCCAATCCAAGTCAAATACCATGCCCCCGGGGTCGGATGTGTCAAGGTGAACTGGGTAGGAAAGGACCCGGCCAAGGAAGGCCTGGAACTGTCCAAAATCGTGCACCTTGGCGAGCAGCAAATGGAGAAGGTGAGCAGTGAAGCAATGAAGATCGAGCAACGGGCCGATTACTACGGGCTGACGACCGAGCCGCCACGGGGCGCGGCAAAGGTTAGGTCAGCGCAGCGATGAAAGCCATTGCGATTCGCACGGTGATTGCGGCGGCTGCGGCCGCCGCGTTCTCGGTTTGCGCCTTCGACGCGGCCGCTCAAGAGTCCCAATGGCAGGATGAATTCGGGGTTTCGAAGTGCGCGCTGCAGACCTCGGGTCGCAACCAGTACTTCGTCCTCGAGCTGGGCTACCAGACGCTGCTGGAAGGTCCGGGTACACGGCTGCTCGTCACCGTCCTGGACGAGACGAAGACGATCGACGGGGTGACCACCCGCGCGGTCGAGGAACGCGAGTGGAAGAAGGGCGAGCTTTTCGAGGTCGCAAGGGACTACTACGCCATCTGCGGCGAGACCGGGGATGTGTTCTATTTCGGCGAAGAGGTCGACTATTACGAGCATGGCAAGGTGACCCGGCATGACGGCTCTTGGGTCGCCGAGAAAGGCAACCGCCCCGGGCTGGTGATGCCCGCAAAGCCCCGCTTGAACATGAAGTATTACCGGGAGATCGCTCCCGCAGCTGCGATGGATCGGGCCGAGATCGTCAGCCTCGACGAGACCTGCCTGACGCCCGCCGGCAGCTTCTCCAATTGCATGAAGATCAGGGAAACCTCGCCGC
>VBCK01000059.1 GCA_005882215.1 Betaproteobacteria bacterium
TTTGCTCGGCTCGACCGCCAGGACCTGACATTCGACAGCGCCCCAGTCTGCGCGAAGATTGAAACGGTGGTCCACGACAGGCTTGAAATCGTTCTTCATAAGCCACTCCTCGATCAGGTGTGGTTGCGTGAGCGCGCGCCAGATCTTTTCCGGCGGAAAGGGTATCTCCCGTTCGACAACGACGGAGAGCGTTTCGGTCGCGGTATTGCTCATTGGTCCATCCTTTTGAGTAGATCTTCGACTTGGTCGAATCGATAACCCGCTGGCTATTGATTTAAATATAACCGACGAGATATATGTGGGTCAAGCAGCTCGAGCTTCGAGGCGTTTTCGCGTGCGCAGCCTGCAGAATCGCGCCCGCTTCCTAATGCTGCGACGCTTCCTTCATCCCAGCCGCGTGAGCATTGCTCAGGTCCACCCCCGAGCGCTCTGTGGGGTAGGGGCGACTGCCCATCAGGCCGGCCCACAGCACGCGGTTGTATGTAGCCGAATCGACCTTGTCCTCTTCGGAGAAGTCGAAGTGCCGGGTCCTTGCCGCCCAGTATCTCGCACTGTGCGTTGGCTTGGTCGCCGAGGCATACATCACGCCTGCAGGTAACGGCAGCCCGGTTGTCTTCAGCAGACTGGACGCGGCCGCCATATAGTTCCAGGTGGTCTGCTTCAAGTCGAACACTTCAGTCATCGGGCCCTGGTTGGCATCGTAGATGCCCAGGTGATCGAGACCCAGGACATCGGTGATGGTCCTGATCACATTGACTGTCGTGTAATGCTCGCTGATCACCGCGGATTTCTTCACATAGGGTCCGACGACGAAGGCCGTACTGCGGTGCGCATCGACGTGGTCCGGACCATCCTGAGCGTCATCCTCGACGATGAAGATCAACGTGTCGCCCGCATAGGGACTCTTGGCGACCGCCTCGACCAGGCGTCCGACGGCATAGTCGTTGTCCGCGACCTGGACCTCCGGCGTGTTCACGCCGTCGATCGCGCTGCCATAGTTGCCGGTGTGGTCGTTCATAAGTCGGACCAGGCTGAGGTTGGGCAGATTGCGGTTGGCGACATACCCGTTGAACTCGCGCTCCCATTCCCGCTCGCGATAAAAGTCCGGGTAGTTGTCATCGAAGCCACGGAAATACACGTCGGTCACGGTCGCTGGCGCCAGGTCCGGATTGGCCGCGTAAGCTTGCACGATGCCGTGTGCGAAGGGTGTGCGGTCGAGCGGGATCTGCAGAGCCGCATACGGCGTGCCCGCCAGGTGATATCGGGTCAAGTCAATGAAGAACCCGTAGTTGCGCACGCTCAGATTGGCGCGCAGGGCGGCATTCCACAGGTAGCCCTGTTGCGTGTCGCCGTCGGGGCCATCCGGCGAGGCCACGTTGCCGGTGCCCGGCAAGGTGTCAGCGTCGAGGCTCTGCGACAGCGGGTTCGCGGCATCGCGGGCGCTGCCGCTCAGGCCAACATTGACATTTCGGTTGGTCCCTTCCCAGTCGTACGATCCGCCGCCGCCGTTGCCCGCGTAGTTCGGGGGCAGCATCTTCGCCCCGGCATCGGACTCGCGCGCCGCGGTACTCCACGGCCAGCCATTGCCACTGACTTCGCCCGTGTCGTAGAAGTTGTCGAGCGCGACGAACTCGTTGGCCAGCGCGTGAAGATTCGGCGTGGTCTTCTGCGGGAATTCGGCCAGCGCCGGGTCGCTGTTGCCCTTGCCCAGGTCGCCAAGCACCTGATCGTAGGTGCGGTTTTCCTTGATGATGTAGATGACGTGCTTGATGTTGTCGCGCAGAGCGGCCATCACCTGCTCGTCCTCCGGGCTGATCTGGCTGTCGAACCCGTTGTTCTCCACCACCTTCCGGGTGAGCTGAAGCAATTGGCCGTGATTCGGAACCGGCAAGCTCAGCAGGGCGGAGCCGGTGAGGTTCTCGACGTATTGGTTGGCGCCGAACGTGACGGGTGAATTCGCCACCGGGCAAGGAAACGTCTCGTAGCCCAGGCAGTTGCCGGGATTGGGGCCAGGCACCGTCTTGGCATTGCTCACGTACAGCGTTTCTCCGTCGGCCGAGACACGCACATCGGACGGGTACCAGCCCGTCGGGATGAGCCCCGTGACCCTGGCCCTTGATTTTACGAGCGAAACCACTGCAAGCGAGTTGGTGCCACGATTGGCGACGTAAAGCGTTCTTTCGTCCTGCGACAGCGCCAGAGCGTCAGGCGAAGCGCCTTTGTACCGTGCCTTGCCGGGGGTGAGCAGGCCGGCAGGCGCGACCGTCGCGACAGTGTCCGTGACGATGTTCTTTTGCGTGTCAATGATGGAAACAATGTCGGCGTTGTCCGAGGCCACGTAAAGCGTCGTCTGGGTCCGATTGAGCACCATCTTGTTGGGGTTGCCCTGCACAGAAATGCGTGCCTTCACCACAGGCGTCGCGCCCGCGATATCGACCACCACGACCTCGCGATCCCGCTCGCTGCTCACGTAGGCCGTACGATTGCCGACGATGGCCACCGAGTTCGGGTACTCGCCACCGGGCGTGCCGCGGGTGCCCCCGCTCTTCCCGGGCCGCAGGTCCTGTTCGGCGAGCACTTTCGAATTGACCAGGTCAACGACGCTGACGGAGTCGTTGTAGCGGTTGGCCACCACAGCCCGGGCGCCGTCGGCAGTCACGGCGATGCCGGTGGCCGTGGCGCCTTGGCCTATGCCGAGGCCGCTCGTGTGGCCAAGCTTGATCGGCGCTCCCGACTCGGTCCAGGTGCCTGCGTTCAGCGCAAAGACGTGCACGTTGTCCTCGCCGGCGCCAGGCACGTAGAACTTCCTCCCGTCCGGCGAAAACGCGATGCCGACGTAGCTGTTCGATACCTTGAGCACCTGCTTTTGCACCGGCGCTCCTTTGCTCACGTCGAACACGAACACGAACTGGGTGGAGTCGGCTGGCAGAAACCTGCCTTTGTCGTCGACGACGAAGTTGTAGCCGCTGGTCAGGACCAGAAGCGTGCGACCGTCCGGGCTCAGGGCCTCGGACTGTGCAAAGCCGGCGGGCAGCGTCGGGTTATCCGCAAGTCCAGGATTGAGGATCGAATAGGTGGCACCCTGCGCCGCGGTAGGCGAAATGCGCTGGCCGGTCGGAAGCAGTGTCGTTTCGGTGGCTTCGGTCGGCTCCTCCGTTTCCGCGACTGCTATCGACGGTCCCGCCAGCCATGTGGCACTGCCGAGCAGCGCCATCGTTGCCAGAGTCTTCAATCGCATAGCGTTCCCTCCTTGAAGAAGCCGCGCGCGGCTCCTGGTTCTGGAACGGGATCGCAGGCCCCAGATCGACCCGGCTTGCGGTCGTTCCCGGGAGGCCTGCGCGCATCGGCGTGCCATTTTTCTCCCACCGTCTAGCCTTCGCATGCGGCGAAACAACGTCGACCGCGAGGAGGCAGGACAGTCGGTGATTGTAAAACTTCACGATCTGCGCGAGCAGAATCTCGGCGCCAGCGCGTTCGGCCCGCATGATGAAGCTACCCGTCCCGTCGATGGTGCCCCCGATAACTTTGTCACCAGCGCAAATCGCGACTAATAATTCGCGCGCGCGCGGTATTTGATTCGACCTTGGTCCAATTTACATGGCGGAACAGACTAAATAGTCTCGTCGGCTTCGGTGCACCGGAGGCGCAAGCCATCCATGGCGACTACGGCGACTCCTGACGGTTTCGATCGCGTCTAGAGCATCTTCCTGCGTCGTGTCTTAGACCCAAGCCCTTGCATGCCTCGCGGGTTAAGCGCTTCGAGCACGAGCACCAGTAGCAAAGCAGTTGGCGGGAGTACCCGCCGCAAAGTCTCCACCAAGCACGGAGCGAGTTGAGCGCTGTTTAGCACGATCACCCGAGGAGAAGACGATGTCGAGACCAGAACGATTACCGGGTTCTCGCGAGGAAGATGCCTGGTTGAGCGACGAACAACTGGAGCGGTGCGCACCGGCGGAAGCCGAGGCCTTCCAATCACCCATCCCAACCCGGATGGTTTCCAATGGCGAGTACATGCCGCACCCGCAAACGGATAAACAAAGGCGCGTCGAGGAGCGGGTCAAGGAGCTGGCGGCCTCGAGCGCGAAAAAGCTCGGAATTACTCGGCGGCAGTTCCTTGAAAGTACTGGCGGCTTGGCCGCGTCGTTCCTGGCCATGAACGAGGTGTATGGCGCCAACTTCAAAGTAAGCCAAGTGGAGTTGTTCGAGCCGGCGGCGCACGAGGAGAACGGGCCTCCGAAGGACTTGTTCGTGCTCGACGACCAGACGCACATCGTCCGATCGAGCTTGAACGGCCCGAACGGCTTGCGAGCCCTGGCTCAGGGACCGGGGTCAGTGTCGACCGGTGGGGGGTTTGCGTACAACCCCTTTAACGGCGTGGGTGGAAACGCGGCCGGCGTCGACGAGCTGGGCAATCCCTGGACGGACTGGAATCCGGCGCAACTTGGCCCCGATTCGCCCCCGAACTCGGGTCCACCGACAACGCTGCTTGGCGAATTCCACCTCGGGGAGTACATCAAGCGGATGTATCTCGAAGCCCAGACAACCGTCTCGGTCATCAGCAACGCGAACTTCGCCCTGTTCACACCCCCTGGCTCAACGACGCCGCAACCGGTAACCAACATTCACGATAGCTTGGTCAATGAGATATTGACTGGGTGGCAAACCGCACAATGCCGGGATTTCATCAATCGGCTAGCGGGGTCCAGGCGAGCGCTTGCTCATGCGCAGCTGTATCCCGGACCCGGAAACGCCGCCGATCCGCTCTTCGGCGACTACACGCAGTGGCAGATCGAGAACATGGGGCCGGACTCGTGGAAGGGTTACAACGTCGCGGACGCGGCAAGCAGCGGTCCCGGAGCGCCATTTGCGCAATGGCGGCTCGACGATGAGGTCATCGCCTACCCGATGTATCAAGTCATCGCCAGGAACAAGCATCTGTTGAAGACCCATCCCGGGTTCTTCAACATGTGCATCCATAAGGGCCTGTCGCCGTCGCCGGACTTCAAGGTCGGGACCAACAACACTCCGGAGTTCGGCAATCCGGACGATATGGTGAAGGTGGCAACCGATTGGCCGCAGTTCAACTGGATCATCTACCACTCGGGCATCCGGCCGGCCTTCTGGGTGCTTCAGTCGCTGCAGGACATCGAGAACCTGGCCGGCGCAATGGACCCGATCACGCTGACCGACAGTGACGGGCATACCGTTCCGAACATCCGGTGGTCCACCCAGTTGGCGCAGATCGCGGCAGGCAAATACGTGGCGGGAGCCGAACCGACGTCGAAATCTCCCTCGAGCACTCGGCGACTGAGCAATGTCTACGCTGAGCTCGGCACGACGATGGCCTCGATGATCGTCACGTTCCCCACGGTGTGGGCGCATCTGATCGGCCAGTTGCTGTTCTACATGGGGGAAGACAAAATCGTTTTCGGCTCGGACTCGCTCTGGTATGGCGGACCTCAGTGGCAGATCGAGGCGCTGTGGCGCTTCCAGATGCCCGAAAGTATCGCTGAACGGTGGGACTACCCGGAGCTGACCCAAGCGGGGAAGAGGAAGATTCTGGGCCTGAATTCGGCTCGGCTGTACGGGCTCCCGGTCTCGACCTTCCGTTACGGGCAGGGCAACTTGGGAGCGTATGCCTCGGCCCCCGAGCTTAAGCCCGGCGGTGCCATGGACAACGTGCTGATGGGCGTCGGC
Source organism: Betaproteobacteria bacterium (assembly GCA_005882215.1). Taxonomy (GTDB): domain Bacteria; phylum Pseudomonadota; class Gammaproteobacteria; order Burkholderiales; family Burkholderiaceae_F; genus VBCK01. The sequence continues at coordinate 5,698 of VBCK01000059.1, forward strand.
TATCCGACACCCATCGTTCCAGCCAGCCCGCTTCCTGACGACCGATTGTCACGGCTGAAGAGGTGGGGCGACGAACTGGCCTTCGGGCGCAGCAACACGCGCAGCGGCTGGATTCGAACGACCGGGTAGCGCCAGCACTCGATCTGCGGGCGGGGTGTTGTTCAAAGACGGGGACCGCAATTCCCCGACTACGCCGCTGCGCTGGGGCGGTTGGATATGACCTCGTACCAGCGCTTCAGCGCGACATACTCCGCCGGCGCGGACAGCTCCAGCGCCTTGGCCGCGAAGTCCACCGTTACCAGAGCGGTGATGTCCGCCGCGGAGTAGCGCTCGCCGGCAACGAAAGGGACCTGGCCCAGCCGCTCGTTCAGGTCGGCGAAGAAATTCTTCACGCGCAGCACGCTGCGCTCGACCAGCGCCGGGATCTGCTCATAGTCGTGCGGCCCAGCGATGGCGCGCCCCTTCAGCCCCGCGACTCTGTTTCGGACGCCTTCCATCACCGCCGCGAAGCCTTCCAGCTCGGCGCGCCGCTCCCACATCGCAATGAGGCCCTTGTCCTTGGGCGTCGCGCCCAGTAGGGACCTCTCCGGATAGGCCTCGTCGAGGTACCGCATGATCGCAGGGACTTCGCCGATGGCGGTGCCGTCCTCCAGCACCAAGGTCGGCACCACACGGCGCGGATTAATCGCCCGATAGGCTTCGGAGTGCTGCTCACCCTTGCCAAGGTCAATGACTACCAGGGGGACCGTCAAACCTTTCTCGGCAAGGAAGATCCGCACACGCCTGGAATTCGGCGAAGCGGGCGAATGGTAGAGTTTCAAGGTGTCCGGGGACATGGCGGTAAACCCTTTCTGTTGGTTCGCAGTTATCGAAAAGCAACACCGTTGCCGATCAAGCTCGCCGCCACGTCGCGGCTCCCGCTGCTGCGACCGGTTCAGTCTTCGGCTGCGACCTCAATGACATCGACTCGATCCGGGTAGAACGCCATGTACTCCCTGATTTCCGATGCGGCCGCGTAAGGAGCCTCGTAGGTCCAGGCGGCGTTGATCGAGCGTTCCCCGCCAGCGGGGATGCTGTAATAGGCGCACTCACCTTTGTAGGGACAATATGTCTGGTGCAAGGTCCGTTGCAGTTGCACCCAATCGACGTCCTTGCGGGGGATGTACTGCACTGGGGGATAGGTCGCCTCCTTCAAGGTCAGGGCCTCGTGAGTATCAGCGACGCGCCTGCCGGCCACGATCACCGTCACCCGGCCTTTCAGCGGCGTAATGGTGATCGGATGATCCGGTCCTGGAATCTTGATCGGTTTGCCGTTCATATCTCGACGTTCCTGAAAGTTGGCTCTAGCTGGAAGCGTTCGCTTGGGCTGGCTCAGGCATTCATTCCGCCATCAACGGTAAGATTCGCCCCGGTAATGTACGAGGACTCGGGACCCGCGACGAACGCCACCAACGCGGCGACCTCCTCAACATGCCCATAGCGGCCCAGCGCTGTGGCGGCCTTCTGAGGCACCGCCCAATCGCCCGCCGCGGGATTCAAATCCGTGTCGATCGGACCCGGCTGGACGTTGTTGACCGTGATACCCCTGCTCCCGACTTCTCTGGACAACGCCTGACTAAACATCTTTACCGCTCCCTTCGTGCCGGCGTAGGGGACCAGCCCAGGCGCCGCGACACGCTCGCCAACGGCCGATCCGATCATGATGATGCGACCGCCGCTCTTCATGTGCTTCAGCGACGCCTGCGTCGCGGCGAATGTGCCGCGGACGTTGATGTCGATCACGCGATCCATCTCCTCGAGCGTCGTCTCCTCGAAGGTTTTCGGAATGGCGGTGCCGGCATTGTTCACCAGCACATCAATCCGACCGAAGGTCGCGACGGTCTTTTCGACCGCGCGCTTGACCGCTTCGACGTCGGCAGCGTCCGCCTGGATCGCGACCGCCTTTCCGCCGCCGAGTTCAATCGCTTTGACCACCGCGGAAGCCGCGCCGGCGTCCTTCGCGTACGTGATGGCCACGCTCGCTCCATCTGCGGCCAGACGTTTCGCAATCGCTGCGCCAATGCCCCTCGAACCGCCGGTAACGAGCGCCACTTTTTCGGCTAACTTAGACATGTGACCTCCTATGCCTTTCTGTGAACGATTCACCACTGCACGGATTCCACTGAGTGTTATCTTGTCCGGAGCTCTCGGGACTTCCGATCTGACCGCATTATTGCAAGCAGATTTGGCACTCTGCGGCATACCAGCTATTCCGAATAGGAATGCATAGCGCAGAAGAGGAAACTTTCTTTTGGTCTGTATTCTTTACATCTGGCAATGAGGCGGAAGAATCGCTATTCCTCGCAGACAATCCATTCCATAGAGGAATACGGAGGCTGGTGTGGACAGACTCGATGCAATGCACATGTTCGTCCGAGTAATTGAAAAAGGCAGCTTCTCCGCTGTCGCGAAGGAACGTAGAATTGGCCAACCTGCTGTCAGCAAACAGATCTCCGCCCTTGAAGATGAGCTCGGCACCGAACTTCTTCACCGCAGCTCTCGTTCGATTGCCCTGACTGAAGCAGGTCGCGACTTTTACGAGTCTGCTTTGCGCATTCTCGACGACTTTGAAAACGCGACTTCACGAATCGGTCGAGGCCAAACTGCACCGAAAGGCGTCATTCGTGTGACCGTTGCTCCCACGTTTGCGCGCCTTCATATGGTGTCAAAGCTGCCTTCTTTTTTTTCCGCCTACCCCGATATGGCAGTTGAGATGGCGGCATCGGAGAGCCCGACAACGATCATCGAAGACGGCTTCGATTTAGCCATACACTCAGGTGATCTTCCAGACTCCACTCTGCTGGCGCGAAGAATCGCGCAGACGACGATCATTCTCGTCACCACTCCTCAGTACCTCACACGACACGGCGCACCGGAATCGCCGGACGATCTCAACCGCTTTCGATCTGTCGTTTTTGTCGAGCGGGGCTCCGCAAAGCCGTGGAGCTTTGGCTCTGGACGAGACGTGAAGCGCGTTATCCCGACGGGGGTCTTTCGAACCAGCGATATTGAACAGATGCGGATGGGTGTACTTGAACATCTGGGGATTGCCCAGGCGCCAGCATGGCTCTTCGCCGCAGAGCTCAGAGAAGGTACCGTCGTCCGTCTTCTGACTGCCTTTGAGCGAACAGTGCCAATCCTTGCCGTACGGCCTGCCAGCCGCCGGCTGTCCACCAAAGTTCGGATTTTCATCGAGCACCTGGAGAAGACTTTCGCGCTCTGTTCCCAGTTCAACCCACGACCCAGCTAAGCCTGTTCATCTGCCCTCGCCTTTCAAAGAGACCTCGGTGTCCCCTCGCCTTGTATCGGTCAACGTCGGGTTGCCCCGCGAGCATTCGTGGAAGGCCAGAACGGTCCGGACCGGAATTTGGAAGGATCCGACCTCCGGCCGACGGATGGTTCGGCGGCTCAATATCGACGGCGATGGCCAAGGGGACCTGGGGGGTCATGGCGGCGAGCAACGTGCGGTACTCGTCTATCAAGTCGAATCCTACCGCTACTGGGAGCGCGAGCTCGGTCGATCCGGGTTGTCGTTCGGGCAATTCGGGGAGAATTTCACGGTGGAAGGATTGGCCGATGACGAAGTTTGCATCGGTGATCGTTATCGCATCGGGACAGCACTGTTCGAAGTCACCCAACCTCGCGTGACGTGTTATCGCGTCGGAATCCGGATGGACGAGCCGCGTATGGCTTCGCTGCTCGTTTCCCACGGCAGACCCGGGTTCTACCTTCGCGTCCTGCAGGAAGGAGAGGTGGGCGCCGGTGACGAAGTGGAGAAGGTGCTCGAAGGGCCCGAGCGCATGACGGTCGCCCAGGTGAATGCGCTGCTGTACCTGCCCGGCCATCGTCGCGAAGATGTTCGGCGCGCGCTGCGCATACCGGCGTTGAGCCCCGGATGGAAGGTCTCGTTTGGTGCCTTGTTGCGCGAGCCATCCAGCGCCGATTCGATCTCCGGGAATCCCGGACTCTCTTCCGAGGGCGGCCCGCCTCCGGCATGGCACGGATTCCGGACGTTGCGTATCTCTCGTATCGATGCCGAAAGCGCGGCGGTCTTATCGCTGATCCTGGTGCCAACGGACGGGCTCCCGCTGGCTGCGCCGCTCCCGGGGCAATTTATCGTTGTGCGCCTGCGCCCCGCCCCCGACGGTACGCCGCTCCTGCGCAGCTACTCGCTGTCCGACGCCCCCACCGAGGATCACTATCGCATCAGCGTGAAACAAGAGGAAAACGGCGACGCGAGCCGATATCTGCACCAGCATGCCCGGGTCGGCGACCTGTTGGAGGTCAGCGCACCCAGGGGCGCATTCACGCTCGGCACCGGGGACGGGCCCGTGGTCCTGCTCGGCGCCGGCGTCGGGATCACACCGCTGCTGGCCATGCTGCACGCGCTGGCGGCCAATGCGACGACCCGGCAGGTGTGGTGGTGTTACGGGGCGCGCAATGCAGCCGATCATCCCTTCGCTTCGGAATCGGCCCGCTTACTGCGGCGCATTCCTGCAAGCCGAAGGTACATCGTCTACAGCAGGCCGGCGGACTCGGAAATCCCAGGTGACCGTTTTGATGCACGCGGGCACTTGGATGTCGAGGCCCTGCGTCGGCTCAACGTACCTCGAGACGCCGACTATTACCTCTGCGGGCCGCCCCCATTCCTGCGCGACTTGAAGCGCGGTCTGGCGGAGTGGGACGTGCCCGCCGGTCGCATTCACACGGAGCTCACCCCGATCCGCTGGAGTTGCCCGCGATCGGGAGTCTGCTGACCTGTTGTGCGCAACCCGTGGAAGACGTCGTCATCGATCTATAGTCGTACTGCGCCGTCCCGGTTCAGTCGCTAGGTCGCCAGCGAGCCGTAGCCCCGGGCCATGGCTGCAGCAAATGCTATCCCGGATCAACCCATATTGCGGACCGACAGTCGATAGCGCTTGACAAGGTACCGGGCGGTACCGTACGATTCCATCAGTGGTACCTATCGGTACCACAACTAATGACAGGAGAACATCATGCGTACCGCCCATCGTTCGACCGTATCAGCCCTGCGTACAGCATCCTTCATCGCCCTTTCCGCCCTGGCTTCGATCGGCGCCGCCGCGGCAACACGGGGATCCACTGACATCTACGCTTCGAATGAAATTGCCGGTTCGTTCGGAGCCGCCGCAACGCAGTCGGTCTCGCCGCCAGGGACCGGCAACTACAGCGGGTCCACTGATACGTGGGGGGTCAACGGCTTCCCCGCATCGTTTGGACCGGCCGATTCGATTGCCCCAGCGACGAGCGTTTGCCACAGCGGCTCCACCGAAATGTACGGCGTCAACGGATTCGTTGCTTTCTTCGGCCAGCCGACCTCCCAGACTGCCGTCGATCTGGCGCAAGCCTGCCGCGTTGCCGTGACTGTCTTGCGCTGACGCCGCCGCGGCCGTGATCACTAAACGCGTCAGATAGGGGCCCTTTCCAGGCCCCTACCCTTTCACGCCTTGGGCTTGCGGCGTTCAACGTGGAGCGCTTGCGTTCCGCGCGCTACTTTTGACTGGAACCTCGTAGCCCCGTCGATTCACGCGTCGCCTGCTCGGCCACGGTGTAGATGGACTCCGGTGTCGCTTCGAGTCTTTCCTTCGGTATAGGTTGGTTGCTGGCGTCGGAAAGCCCATAGGTGCCTTCCGAGATCTTTTCCAGTGCCCTGTCGACCTGTGCGAGTCGCTGCACGTTGCGAGCGACCAGATTGCCATCGAGCTCTAGCGTCGTAAGCCTCTGTGCGTCATCTTCGTATTCCTCCGCTTGCCCGCTTGACTGAGAATTTACCTCCTTCTCCTCGGCCTCTTCGCCTTGCGTTGCGTCCACCAACTCGTCGCGCAGTTTCACCAATCGTCGGCGTTGTCGCTCAATAAACGCTTTATCGAGTGTCTCTGCCTTGCTGTTCATAAGTCCTCCAACTATCGCAGTGGTCGGAACGCGGCCCGAATTTCCTCAGCGAAGAGCTGCGGCTGCTCCCACGCGGCGAAGTGGCCGCCCCTGTCGACCTCGTGGAAGTAAATCAGGTTGCGATAGGCGCGCCGGGCCCATGTCTCCGGGGGTCGATAGACGTCCTCCGGGAATACCGTGATGGCCACCGGCAGCGAGATGTCGGCGGTCTTCTGCGAGGCCGCACTAATAACGCTGCCTCGCCCGCCGTTCTCCCAGTACAGCCGCCCTGCCGAGGTTGCGCTGTTCGTCAGCCAGTACAGCGTGATGTCGTCCAGCACCTCGTCTTTCGTCGGCGACTTTTCGGGATCGCCGCCGTACGTCCACTGCGCGAAGCCTGGATGCACGAGCATCCACGCCGCGAGGAAGGCCGGTGAGTCGGTCACGCCGTAGCCGATCGTCTGCGGCCGCGCGGTCATCATCACAAAGTAGGCCGAGTTCCCCTTTTTGGCGTACGTGACGAGCGCGTCGAACACCGCCTTTTCCTTCTCGGAGAGTCCCGCCGGCGCGGGCCCGCCGCCGGCGAGCGCCGCGGCCACCTCGGGCGGTACTGTCGCCGGCAAGTTGAGGTGGATACCGAGCAATCCTGCCGGCGCCTGGCGCGCCATCGCGCTGGAGATGGGGGCGCCCCAGTCGCCGCCCTGGGCGACGTAGCGGGTGTATCCGAGGCGTTTCATCAGCTCCGCCCAGGCTCGCGCGATGTGGTCGGGGTCCCAACCGGCGCCGGTTGGCTTGCTGGAGAAGCCGTAGCCCGGTACTGACGGGATGACGACGTCGAAAGCGTCCTCGGCGCTGCCTCCGTGCGCGGTTGGGTCCGTGAGCGGCCCGATGACTTTGATGAGCTCGAGCACAGAGCCCGGCCAACCGTGCGTGATGATCACCGGAAGCGCATTCTTGTGACGAGAACGGACGTGGATGAAGTAAATGTCCAGCCCATCGATGTTCGTCATGAATTGCGGCAAGGCATTCAGCTTCGCTTCCGCCTTGTGCCAGTCGTAGCCGCTCCCCCAGTACCGAACCAGCTCCTGCAGCTTCGCCAACTGCGCACCCTGCGACTGATCGGCGACGGTTTCCTTATCGGGCCATCGCGTAGCAGCAATGCGCCGCCGAAGATCATCGAGTGCGGCCCGGGATACGTGGACGGTGAAGGGGCGGATCGAGCGATCTTCGGCCGCTTGGCCCGTGGCTGGCGCCGCCGCGACAACGACGGCGTCGGTGTTCGAAGTTGTCACGGTCTGAGCGTAGCCAGGAGAGGCGAACACGAGCAGACCGATAGAAAGCGCGGCTACCGAACCGGCAAAAAAGCCGCGCCGAGTCGGCGACGAGGACAGAGCTGTCCCGATCGTTCGACTCCGCGTAAGGACAAGGTCGTCGGATCTCGACGGGTACTGCAGTTTTTCGAGCGTCATGGACGGATCCTTGTTTGGAAGAGAGGTCTGTCGCGCGTGCTATTCGATCTTTTTTCCGGGCATGGGCGCCCGCAGTTCGTCAAGCCTGGACAGGAACAGGTGCCTCAACTCCATCGCCATCCTATGCCTGAAAGGTATGCCCTCCAGCTTACAAAGTCTTTTTCCCGCGCGCTACGGAAGCCTACAGTGGCGTTCGGCACCCTCATCGGGACGCGGTCAAACGGAGGAAACCCGACATGGCATCGCTCGCAACGTACCTTTCAGTCGCGGTCGCCACGGTCCTCTGGGGCGCGAACTTCAATCTTGCCAAGCCAGTGGTCGCCGAGATGCGACCACTGATAGCCGCGGCCGATCGCTTTCTGATCGCCGCGGGAATCATGCTCGTCATCACCTATGCCACGGGCAATAGGCTCACATGGCGGCATGCCCGGATCTATCTGATCCTCGGCCTGCTCGGCGTCTTCGGTTTCAACCTGTTCTTCTTTCTCGGCATGTCGAGCACGTCACCAATCAATGGCGCACTGATCATGGGGCTGAATCCGGTGCTGACCAGCCTGATCGCGAGCTGGATTCTCGGCGACCAGCCCACACGCCTGCAGTGGCTGGCGTTTCCAGTGGGATTGCTCGGTGTCGCAATCGTGGTGCTGGGCGCGGGCGCGCGCCTCGAGGTTTCCCGCGGCGATGCTTTGATGTTCGTGGCGTGCTTGAGTTGGGCTCTGTACAACGTCTACTTGCGGAAGCTCCCACCCAAGGGTGCAAGCGCTTTGGCAACTACGACAGGCACCATGGTGGCCGGAGCGGCGGCTCTGACGCTGGTCGCACTCCTCAGCGGTGAACGCTTTGTCGTACCCAGCCCGTATACGGGCAGTGCGCTGTTGATGATGTCGGTGAGTGGCGGAGTGCTCGCGTATCTGTTGTGGAGTGCCGGCATAGCAAGGCTCGGCCCCGCGCGCGCCGCCATCTTCATGAATGTAGTCCCAGTCGCTTCGATGGCGATTTCTACGGTTTCTGGAGTGCCACCGACCCCTGCGCAGTTGCTCGGCGGAGCACTCGTCATCGGAGCGGTGATGTTCTCGGCGCTCACCGGCGCGCGTGCCAAGGTGACTACGTCGCCGTGTGTTACGTCGCCATGTGGTTAGCAACCGGGGTGAGGCTAGCGGCGAACGCTGCTCGCCGCCGCTGCGTCAATGTAGGCCTGCACGTCGTCCGGGAGCAGCAAGCGGCGCTCCTCCAGTTCCCGAGCTGCCCGCGTAACCCGTTCGACGTAATCGTCGTGGCTGCTGTAGCGCTCCTCCAGCGACGGCCGCGGATCTCCCGCGGAGAGCCGGGCCGCGCGGGTAGCGGCAAATGGGATCCATTGCCCCGACGACTCGCAGCCGTCGGGGCCACCGAAGGCCGGTGCACGCAGCGCCCATCCGCTGGTGGTGGCGATTGGTACCGCGACCGGGGGCAAACGCACGCCGGCGATCTCGTTGCCGTCCGAATCCACCTTCGACACGAACGACGGGTACACCGGCCCTGAGAACGCCGGCGGATAGTTCGTCAGGATGCCTTGGTCGAACTGGGGTCCCCAATCGAACAGGTGGCGCGCCGTGATCACGCCGCTGTAGGTCACGCCAGGAATGTCGGGCCATCCGAGGGCCTTCTTCGGCACGACGCCGAGCCCATCGGCTTGCGGCACCGCGAAGACCGCATTGCCGTCCTCGACCCGCGGGACCTGGCTGGGCGGCGGCGCGCGATGTTGGCCGACCCACTCCTCCAGTACAACGAAAAGAGCCCGCAGCGCGGGGTTGGGGTTGGTGGTGTTCCCGTACTGCTGACAGATGCCCGACGAGAATGGCGCCGCCCCGGCGAGCGTGTGCTCCAAGCCGGAGAGCAGGTAATGGCGGACGCCGCCCGCATCGCGGCGGCCGTCTTCACCGACGCCCTCCTCCTGCGAGCCGTGCCCACTCAGGTCGTGTCCGGCTGGGTCAGTGTGCACCAGCGAGCCGGCCTTGACCCAATATTCATTGGCTGAAATCACGTCGAACAGCTTCGGGCAGGTTTCGCTCTCGCGGCAACGCAGCGCGCGACCATCGGTCTTGCCGGTCAGATGATCAACAGTGGTCGCAAAGGCGAACGGAAAAGTGGCCTCCGGGTACAGGTGATTCTGACGATTGCGCTCGGTGCGTCCGGGCTGCGCGAAGCGGAAGTTCAGGGCGACGCCGTCGCCGGCTCCGATCCAGTTCTCGATGCCGTCGAACACGCGCCGGCCGCCCTCGTCCTCGTTGAATCCGAGCCAGACGAAATCGTTCACGTAACGCGCCGGCTGCGAGACCGTGAAAGCGACCGTCTGCCGCGCCGAGCCGGCCAGCGGGTTCGGATTGCCGAAGTCGTCTGCTGTCGCGTGCCGCAAAAAGGAGACGAAGTCGCGCGTTGCCGCGAATCCAAGACCCGCGACGACCGGATCTCTGGCCGTGTACGAAAGCTCGTAGATAGCGCTTTGCCGGAACATCGTGCCGGCGGGCAACAGCTGGATCGTCTTCGCATTGACGAACTGCCAGTCAGTCGGCGCGAGAAGTGTCGGCGTGTCGGTCAGGTGCTGGCGCACCGTCAGCCGGGCCAGTGTGGGATCGAGGCTGTTGGCGGGGTAAGTGATGCCCGCCTGGACCGTGGTGGCATTGTCGAACACGAGGTACTCGTAGGACGGACCCGTGATCAAGCTGCCGTCCGCGTTGTGAGCGACCGGCACCTGGATCGTCAGCCGGCTGCCTCCGGGCGCGGCGGTTGGATCCCATCCGCCCCAGGCGAGCGCATAGCCCTGGTTCATCAGGAATGCACTGCCTGCGTCGGCCGCCGTCGTGGGATCGTTGGTGATCGGCGCGCCGTTGAAAGCGCCGAACAACTTGTTGCCCCGGTTGTTAACCTCGACGAACAGCTTGCGGTTGCCCAGATGCATGTCCACCGGCTTCAGGATATAGACGTCCATCGCGTATTCGACCTTGCCGCTGGCGTTGCGCGGCGCGAGCACCAGGTCGATGATCAGCGCGTTGCGCGGATCGTTGGGATCGACTTCGCCATAGGCGCGCCCGATCAGCTTTTCATAGGTGCCCACGACGCCGCCCGTGCCGAAGGTGCGACCTTCGAACGTCGGGGATTGGACCGTCGTGATCTGCAGACGCGTGATACGCGCCTCGGCTGGACCATGGGAAACTGCCAAGAGCAAACCCGCGGCGATGCAACCGGCGATGGGCTGCGTCATGTGTCGTCCTCCTTCGTGGTTATGCCACCGCCCCAATGTGCGAAAGAGACATTACGCCATGTCGATCAGCTTGTGCATGCGCACCGCAACACGGAAAGTCACCGCCCGCCCGAGATGGCGAGGGTCGCAAGAGGTGTAGTCAACAACCGTGCCGACAGTTCAAGTCGGGCCACGAGATTCTCGAACAAACCTTCGTCCACCGCTTTCTTGACGATCGCCTGCTCGATTTGAGCCTTGCAGGGACGCGGATCGACCTAGGTCGAATTGACACTGCTTTATGTGTTACCTAAAGTTGTCTGTTGGCATTCGTAGTCTCTACGCGGGAAGCTGCAGCAAGCGTTTCAAGCTACTAGGTGCTGAGCTGCATTCAATCAAAACCATAGCCTCCACGCGGGAAGCTGCAGCAAGCGTTTCGAGCTGTTAGGCGCTGAGCTGCATTGTCGACTGGCGACAAACCTCTTGCTCGTCGCCCGCAGCGCGGAACGGGACGACACGTCAGTGCCAGCTTTTTGTGCTGTCAGACGGGACGCCGTCGAGCCATGTTGGACCACAGAGGAGCGTATTCATGAAACAAATGAAAGGTTTGCATAAAGCGATGTCGCTGCTCACCTGCGCAGCGCTGGTCGGCGGCGCGGCATACTCGCGCGCCGACGACACGCTCGAGCAGAATTTCGGGGGAACGGACAACCAAAACGAGCTGCCGGGTCCCACCAGGCATATTACCGTCGAGATGCATGAGGGCACGAACATGGCCGCCGTGCCGTCGCCCGACGGCAGGCGGATGGTCCTGTCGCTCCAGGGCGGTTTATGGATCATCCCCTCGAGCGGCGGCACGGCGACGAAGATCACGCCGTGGGACGTCGAATCGACGCAGCCCGTATGGTCGCCCGACGGGGAGTGGATCGCGTTCCAGAACTATTCGACAGCGGCCAACTTCGCGATCTGGGTGGTGAAGCCGGACGGTTCGCAACTTCACGCGCTGACGAGCGGTCCTTTCGACGACCGCGAGCCGTCGTGGTACCCGGACTCGAACAAGGTGATCTTTTCGTCGGACCGCAGCAACGACAAGCAGTACAAGATCTGGTCGGTTACGCTCGACGGCGCACTGCAGCAGCTCACGACCGGCACGGGGGCTGAGAGCAACCCGGTCGTATCGCCGGACGGCGCGAAGATCGCGTTCGTCAACACAGGCAACACCATCTACACGATGCCGGCGAACCTGAGCGCTGCGCCGACGCAGTTCGGCAGCGGCAGTTATCCCCAGTGGACGCCGAACAGCCAGAACCTGGCGTACCAGAACACGGCGGGCAACCTCGTCGTGAACGGCAACGCAGTCACGAACGGCGAAGACATGTTCCCGTTCCCGGTGCACTTCATGGGCGCGAACGAGTTCGTGTACACCGCGAGCGGCAAGATCCGTACGCGTGACGCGAACGGCGGCAACCTGGAGGACATCGCGTTTAGCGCGACGCAGGTCCTTCGTCGCCCGGTCATCACGCCTCGGCCCACGCGAGCGAGCCTGGGCGCCACGACGCCGCAGCCGGTGAAGGGCGTCAACGGCGCCGTCATCTCGCCGGACGGTCAGAGCGTCGCGTTCATCGCGCTGAACGACCTCTGGATGATGAAGAGCGGCGAAGCGCCGGAGCGCCTCACCAACGACGCGGATCGCGCCGTCGATCCGCGATGGACAGCGCCGGTGCGGCTCACCAACGACACGGATCGCGACGTCGATCCGCGGTGGACAGCGGACAGTCGCTTTATTTACTGGTCGACCGACAAGAACAACGCGGGCAACCTCGCCGTCGACAAGATCGACGTCGTCACGCGGCAGCGCACACGCGTCGCCGCGATCCAGGGCGTCTCGATGATCCAGCCGACGCTGTCGCCGACCGAGGATCGTTTCGCCTATTCGACCGCGTCGGGATTGACCGAAGTGATGGACATCGCGACGGGCACGCGCACGCAGCTCGTGGAGCACCTTTCGCCCCAACCCCAGGTGGGCCGGCCTTCCTGGTCGCCCGACGGCACGAAGATCATGGTCACCGACAACGACCGCGTCAATCCGCGGTTCCGCGAGGGTTACAACAAGCTGCGGGTCATCGACATCGCGACCAAGACGGCGACGTGGTATGCCGTCGGGCCGGCGCCGGCGGCGATCTCCGACCGCACGGAAGGCGCAGCGGCGTGGTCGCCCGACGGCACGAAGGTCGCTTTCATCAGCGACTCCGTGCTCAAGGTGATGCCGACCAACGCGGATGGCTCGCCGTCGGGTCCCGCGGTACAGATCACCAACGAGGTTTCGGACATGCCGTCGTGGCAGGCCGACTCGCAGACCCTTCTGTACATGTCAGCGGGCAAGCTCAAGAAGATCAAGGTCGACGGAACGGGCCAGCAGGACGTTCCTCTCCGCATGACCTACACGCCGGCGGCGCCGACCGGTACCACGATCATCCACGCGGGACAGCTGTGGTGGGGCGGCTCGCCTGTGATGAAGAGTAACGTCGACATCATCATCAAGGGTAACCGGATCGCCTCGATCGAGCCGCACCAGTCCAATCGTCCGCAAACGCCGGGGACTACCTTCGTCGACGCCTCGCAGCAGACGGTGCTGCCGGGCTTGTGGGATCCGCACTTCCATCCACTGAACGTCTACCAGGGCAGCCAGTTCAACCAGGTCTGGGCAGCGATGTTCGCGTACGGGTTCACGTCGGTGCAGTCGGTGGCGGGCCCGGTCTACGCGAGCACCGAGATCCGTGAAGCGCTCGATGCCGGCAACCTGATCGGTCCGCGGCTCTTCACGTCGACACCGCTCCTCGAAGGGAATCGCATGTCGTACGACATGTCGCGCGCGGTCCGAAACGCGCAGGTCGCGGATCTCGAAGTGACGCGCTTTGCCGCGGTCGACATCGATTGGATCAAGACGTACGTGCGTGATCCGATCCCGGCGATGAACCGGTTCGCCGCGGCCGCGCAGAGGATGGGCATTCCGAGCGGCACGCACCTGTTGTATCCGGGCTACTCGACGGGTATCCAAGGGCTCACGCACCTGCAGGCCACGCAGCGGATGGGCTATGGCTGGGCGAAGTCGCCGACGGGCGTCGCGTACCAGGATGTCAATGCCTTGGTCGGTCCCGGCGAGATGCACCTGACCGAGACGCTCGGTGCGAACCGGCTCGCCGCGCAGAGCCCGATCCTGCTGGGTGGCGATCGCTTCAACGTGCTGATGCCGATTCCCTACGTGAGCAACCTGCTATCGATGACGCCGCCGACGCCGGCGCAGATCGCCGCAATCAAGGTTGCGACCGATGACGACGCGCGAGCAATCGCCGCGGGTGCGCTGTTCGCGATCGGGACGGACGTGCCGCTCAATCCCCCAGGTGTCACGAACCATTCGAACCTGATGGCGCTGGGCTTGAGCATGTCGAACTACCAGGCACTGCAGGCCATGACCATCAACGCCGCCAAGATCGCTTACAAGGACAAGGATCTCGGCACCGTTGAGGTGGGTAAGCTCGCCGACCTGACGATCGTCGATGGCGACCCGCTCCAAGACCTCAAGTACGCGGCGGCGGTGCACTACGTCGTGAAGAACGGGGTCGTATACACGCTCGACCAGATCATCGCGCCATTCAAGTCGCCGGCTCAGCTCGCCGCTCGTCGCAAGGCCCTCGTCGCCTTCGACAAGAGGTGCAAGGAGGATTCGCGGAACTGCTTCGTCGAGGCGCACTCCGCCGGAGACTAAGGGCGCGCGAAACTTGCGGCAATCCGCAGCATCCCGCGTCGGGCGATGGTCGCCCGGCGCGGGGCGCGAAGGCGGCGGCCGCGGGCCGCCGTCTTTTCAAAGGCGCCGTAATCGGGATGATTCGCCATTCGAGGCGCTGCGATCGCCCGTTGCGTGCATAATATTTGAAATTGTCGCCAGAGATCCATGCTGTCGGGCAGAGCGACGAGCGCAATCTCGCCAGAGAAACGCTTGCTCGCGCAGGCGTTCGCGTCGTGCGCATCGGCCGCGCTGATGGGTGCGGCCGTCGCCGCGCCGGCGTCGCTGTCGCTGACCGAAGCGCAGCGGCTCGCCATCGAGCGCTCGCCGCAGATGGCCGTGTACGACGCGGCCATTGCTGCGGCGCGTGACTTGGCGGTCGCGCCCGCCCAGTTGCCCGAGGCGACGCGCCAGATCGGCATCACTCCCCTGCCCATCGAAGACGCCGACGCCTTAAGCTTCGGGCGAGACGCAAATCCGGTGCGCCGCATCGGCGTCCCGCGTGAGCTCACGAGTCCTGAGCAGCGCGAGGCGCTCGCAGAGCGCTACGCGCGCGAGGCCGATCGCGCCGCCGCCCAGAAAACGGCCACGAGCGTTGACGTCACGCGCGAGACCGCGCTCGCCTGGCTGGAGTGCTATTACGTCGAGCAGATGACGCGCATCGCCGGCGAAGAGCTCAAGGCCGCGCAGGACGAGCTCGAAGGCGCCGAAAGCATGTATTGGGCCGGACGGCTGAGCCAGGCCGAGTTCTACGGCGCGCGCAGCATGCTCGTCATGCTCGAGGACAAATCGAGCGGGCTCGAGCACCGCGTGCGCGCTGCGCGGATCGCGCTCAAGCGCTGGGTGGGCGACGTGGGCGATGCGCCGCTCGCCGCGCTGCCCAACATCGATCGGATCCGGCTCAGGTCCGCGGCGCTTGAAGGGGACCTCGCACGGCATCCCGAGGTCGCCCTCCTCGAGAGACAGGAGGATCTCGCGGCGAGCGACGTGCGCCTGGCGCAAGCTAACCGGCAATCGGAGCGCGAAATAGCGCTGATGCGTGCGAGGCGCGGTGAAGCCCGCGCGGCGCGAGACGAGAAGCTTCGCGCGAAAGTGGCGGAAACGCGCATCATGATCGACGAGTGGCAGCACGCGCGCGACCGACGCGATCGCTACGCGAACGAGCTCGTGCGGCTCGCGCGCGAGCGCACGCTGGCCACACTGGTCGCGTATCGCGGTGGCAAGGCGAGCCTCACCGACGTGCTCGCCGCTCGCCGCGCAGAGAGCGAAGCGCAAGTGCAGAGTGTCGAGATGGAGCGCGAAGCTGCGCGGATATGGGCGCGGCTCGACTTCGCGCTCCCCGAGACATTGCCCACCGCGCCGAGCGGATCTTCGCGCCAGGAGAGCGCGCGATGAGCGGGCCGCCCCAAGGCGCTCATTGGTCCCCCTCGGGGGGCAGCGAACCGGCACCAGCCGCGAACGTGGAGGTCGTATGAGCCTGCGCGCGCTCGCAATCGGCGGCGCTGCGACGCTCGTTCTGGCGCTCGTCGCATACGCAGCGTTCGAAGCGGGCATCGAGCGCGGTCGCACGAAGGCGTCTGGCATCGTCGATACCGCGAATGCGGCGCGCGCTGTGCCTTCGGCTGCGGCGAGCTCGCACACGCTCAAGCCAGGGGACGTCGATCCGTCAGCCGGCAAGCGCGTGCTTTACTGGCACGATCCGATGGTGCCGGGGTCGAAGTTCGACAAACCCGGCAAGTCTCCCTTCATGGACATGCAGCTCGTCCCGGTCTATGCCGACGACGCGCCCGACGCAGGCGGTGTCGCCATTGACGCGCGGCTCCAGCAGAACCTCGGCGTACGAACGGCGAAGGCGGTGGCCGGGTCGCTTTCGAGCGCGATCTCCGCGGTCGGCAACGTCGCTTACAACGAGCGCGATGTCGTGCTCGTGCAGGCGCGCAGCAACGGTTTCCTCGAAAAGCTCTTCGTTCGCGCCGCGCTCGATCCCGTGACCAAGGGCCAGCCGCTCGCGGAGCTTTACGTGCCGGAATGGATCGCGGTGCAGGAGGAGTATCTGTCGGCGAAGCGGCTCCGTAGCGACGTCGACGCGCTCGCGCTCGGCGGGCTCGCAGACGCGGCCGGGCAACGGATGCGGCTCGCCGGCATGAGCGAAGAGCAGATTCGCGCGGTCGACGCCCGGGGTGCCGTGCAGCCGCGGTTCACGATCACTTCGCCGATGGACGGCGTGGTCGGCGAGCTCTCGGCGCGCGAAGGAATGACGGTCGCCCCTGGCGCACCGCTCTTTCGTCTGAATGGTCTTGCGACGGTGTGGGTGAACGCCGAGGTGCCGGAGAGCGCCGCAGCGGAGGTGCGACCCGGCAACGCCGTCCAGGCGCGCACGCCAGCGCTCCCCGGATCGGTGTTCAAGGGACGCGTGAGCACGATCCTGCCCGAGATCAACGCGACCACGCGAACGCTCAAGGCGCGCATCGAACTTGCGAACCCTGGCGGCCGTCTCGTCCCGGGCATGTTCGCGACCATCGACTTCGCACCGACGCGTCGAAGAAACGCCGTGCTCGTGCCGAGCGAAGCTGTGATCTGGACTGGCAAGCGTACCGTCGTCATCGTCGCCCAAGGGGGAGGGCGCTTCGCGCCCGCCGACGTGGAGACGGGCGTCGAAAGCCACGGCCAGACGGAGATTCGCAAGGGCGTTCGCGACGGCGACAGCGTCGTCGTGTCCGGCCAATTTCTCATCGACTCCGAAGCGAATCTGAAGGCTGCGATAAAGCGCATGAGCGAGATGCCCGCGGACGGTACCGACCATACGCGCGCAGCGATGACCGCTGATCACAACGTCGATGGCGCGGCCGACGCGCACCGCGATGGGGTGCACGGCACGTCACAGCGCGCCGAGTGAACGCGTGATCGCGCGGCTCATCCGGTGGTCGATCGACAATCGGCTACTCGTACTGCTCACCACCGTGCTCTTCACCGCGTGGGGCGTCGTCTCGCTTGTGCGCACGCCGCTCGACGCGATCCCCGACCTTTCCGACGTTCAGGTGACGATCCGCACGACGTTTCCGGGTCAGGCGCCGCAGATCGTCGAGCATCAGGTGACGCATCCGCTCGCGACGACCATGCTCTCGGTACCCGGCGCGAGGGCGGTGCGCGGATATTCGATGTTCGGCGACTCGTTCGTGTACGTTCTCTTCGACGACGGCACGGATCTCTACTGGGCGCGCTCGCGCGTGCTCGAGTACCTGAACCAGGCGCAATCGAGGCTTCCTGCGCAAGCGAAGGCGTCGCTCGGTCCGGATGCGACGGGCGTCGGCTGGATCTACGAGTATGCGCTCGTCGACCGCACGGGACGCGTGGATCTGTCGCAGCTTCGTGCGCTGCAGGACTGGTTTTTCAAGTACGAGCTCAAGACGGTGCCGAATGTCGCCGAAGTGGCGAGCGTCGGCGGCATGGTTACAGCGCTCGTCCTCTCGATGTTCGTGTTGCCTGCGGCATGCCTGATCGTGCGCCGTATGTCGCACACTAGTGACATGTAAATTACTGTACTCGGGCGCCAACGCACTCGAGACGATCGACGCGGTCAAGGCGAAGCTCGCGTCGCTCCAGAGCGCGCTGCCGCCCGGTGTAGAAGTGGTGACTACGTACGACCGCTCGACCCTCATCCGCCGCGCCGTCGACAACCTCAGCAACACGCTCGCGGAGGAGTTCGCAGTGGTGGCGCTGGTGTGTTTCGTGTTTTTGCTTCACCTTCGCTCCGCGTTCGTGGCCATTGTGTCGATCCCCGTCGGCGTCGCCATCGCGTTCATCGTCATGCGGCATCAGGGCATCAACGCGAACATCATGTCGCTCGGCGGCATCGCCATTGCGATCGGCGCGATGGTGGACGCCGCAGTCGTGATGATCGAGAACGCACACAAGCACATCGAGGCGTGGCAGCAGACGCACTACAGTGCGAGCCCAGACCCGCGGACGCGATGGCAGCTGATCGCGGAGGCGTCGGTAGAAGTCGGCCCCGCCCTCTTCTTCTCGCTCCTCATCATCACGCTTTCGTTCGTTCCGGTTCTCACACTCGAGGCGCAAGAGGGACGCCTTTTCTCGCCACTCGCCTACACGAAGACGTACGCCATGGCTGTCGCCGCCGCGCTTTCGGTGACGCTGGTCCCGGTCCTCATGGGCTACTTTATCCGCGGGCGCGTCCCGGGCGAACTCGAGAATCCTGTCAATCGCGTGCTCGTCGGAGGGTATCGACGCGCGCTGAGCGCCGTGCTGCGCGTACCGATGGTGACCGTTGCGCTCGCGCTCGGGATCGCTGCCTCGGCGCTCTGGCCGGCGAGCCGCATCGGCGGCGAATTCATGCCAGCGCTCAACGAAGGCGATCTCTTGTACATGCCGTCCGCTTTGCCGGACATTTCAGTGAGCAAGATGGGCGAGCTGCTGCAGCAAACCGATCGCCTGATCCGTTCGGTGCCGGAGGTCGCGCACGTGTTCGCGAAGGCGGGACGCGCGGATACGGCAACGGATCCTGCGCCGCTCGAGATGATCGAGACGGTCATTCAGTTCAGGCCGCGCGACGAATGGCGCCCCGGGATGACGCCTGAGAAGCTCGTCGAAGCGCTCGACCGCACCGTGCGCGTGCCCGGGCTGTCCAACGTGTGGGTGCCCCCGGTGCGCGCGCGCATCGACATGCTCTCCACCGGGATCAAGAGTCCCGTCGGCGTAAAGGTTGCGGGTCCCGACCTCGGCGAGATCGACCGCGCGCTCTCCGACGTCGAGCACGTCGCGAGGCAGGTTCCCGGCGTGAGCTCGGCGTTCGCCGAGCGCCTCACCGGCGGGCGCTACATCGATGTGCACATCGACCGTGCGAGCGCGGCGCGCTACGGCTTGAACATAAGCGACGTGCAAAGCGTCCTCGCGGCCGCCGTGAGCGGAGATAACATCGGCGAAACAGTCGAAGGCCTGCAGCGCTTCCCGATCAACGTACGTTACCCGCGCGACGCACGCGATTCGGTCGAGGCGCTCCGGCGGCTGCCCATGCTGACCGCGCGCGGCGCGCAGCTTCGCTTGGGCGACGTCGCGAGCATTGCCGTGACCGACGGACCCTCGATGCTCAAAAGCGAGAATGGCCGCCCGTCCGGCTGGGTCTATGTCGATTTCCGCGGACGGGACCTGCGCTCTGCCGTGCGGGACCTACAGCATGCCGTCGCGGATCAAGTCAAGATGCCGCCCGGTTATTCGATCTCCTGGTCGGGTCAGTTCGAGTATCTCGAGCGTGCGACGCATCGCCTGAAGATCGTGGTGCCGGCGGTGCTCGCCACCGTGTTCGTGCTGCTCGTCGTCGTGTTCCGTCGAGCGAGCGATTCCTTGATCATCATGGCGACGCTGCCGTTCGCGCTCGTCGGCGGCCTGTGGCTCATGTATCTCCTTGGTTACGATATGTCGATTGCGTCGGCGGTCGGCTTCATCGCGCTCGCCGGCGTCGCGTCCGAGATCGGTGTCGTCACGCTCGTGTACATCAACTCCGCGATCGACAGGCGCAGGGCGGCCGGCACGCTTCCGGACGGGCACGCACTCGCGGAGGCGATAATCGACGGCGCTGCGCTGCGCGTGCGACCGATCATAATGACTGCCTCCGTCGTCATTGCGGGTTTGCTGCCGATTATGTGGAGCAGCGGCACCGGATCAGAGGTGATGCGCCCCATTGCCGCGCCAATGATCGGCGGCATGGTTACAGCGCTCGTCCTCTCGATGTTCGTGGTGCCTGCGGCATGCCTGATCGTGCGCCGTATGTCGCACACTAGTGACATGTAAATTACTGTACTGGAGTCAAGGAGTAGCGCGTGCGATGGTGCGTACTCGTCTTCGCACTGATCAGTAGCGAGATCATGGCCGACCCGCTGACCGAGGCTGAAACCCGATTCCGCGCACTGAACACTTATCAGGCCACCGTGCGCTCGCTAGCGGGCGACGGTGAGCGGCAAGAGATGCACTATTTCTATCGCCGGCCAGGCTGGGTGCGGATGGAGTTCATCCAGCCGCACCGTGGCATGGTCTTGATCTACGACCCGGGTACGGGCCGGGTGCACCTGTGGCCGTTCGGGCCGAAGCATGTGCCGGTGCTGACCTTCGCGCCCGACAGTCCACTGCTCCGTAACCCGCGCGGCCACCGGGTTGATCGCTCCGATGTCGGCGCGCTGCTGGCAAACTTGCGGGCACTGCGCGCGGGCGGCAGCATGTCGTTGCTCGACGACGCGGAAGTCGCCGGGCGGCCAGCCACAGTCCTCGAAATCGTAGGCAATGCGGGGGCCGCCGTAGCCGGCGTGCATCGCTACAAGGTGTGGCTGTCGCAGGACACCTTGTTTCCGCTCAGAGTGGAAAGCTTTGCCGTTGGAGATAGCCCGATCGAGACCGTCGACATGGCCGACGTCGAAACCGACGTAACGTTTCCCGAGCGATTTTTCACGCCCTGAGTCGTCGTGATCGCATGCGCAAAGCCGACAGTAACCGGTACCATCTCACCACCCTGTACCATTTCGACGCCCCGATCGATGCCGTATGGGACGCGATCCTGCACGCTGAAGCGTGGCCGAGCTGGTGGACAGGCGTCGAGCGTGTCGTCACCCTCGAGCACGGTGACCCGAGCGGTCTGGGGGCCCGGCGGCGCTGCACCTGCAAGAGCGTTCTTCCTTACCGTCTGACCTTCGTCACCCGCGTAACCCGGCTCGAGCCCTTGCGCTTGCTCGAGGGGCGGGTCGACGGTGAGCTCGAGGGCGTCGGCTGCTGTCGTCTCAAACGAAACGATGGCCTCACCACCGTGCGCTACGACTGGCAAGTGCGCACCACCCAATGGTGGATGAACCTGATCGGCCCGGTGGCGAAACCGCTGTTCCTCTGGAACCACGACGCGATCATGCGCGCCGGCGGCATCGGGCTGGCTCGCCACCTGAGCGCACGCCTAGGGTCGAGGACGGCCGGGGCTTCCTGAGCTTAGGTGCTCACATGTGCGGACCGTGAATGCAGCTCCGGCACGCGACACATGCCTATCCGACGAAAGATCACGAAAATTTGGTTTCCGACGACCATAAAAACCGAGTCACACTTGATCGTGGCGGCGGTAGCCGGTGTCGTTGCGGGCAGCCTGGCCACCGTCGTGCAAATGCTCATATGGTGGCTGAGCGCGACACCGGTGCTCGAAACGCTCTTGCGCGACGCGCGGCTTACCGCTGCTATCGTCATGGGTCGCACGGTTGTGACGTCAGTGCCCGCGGGGCGATGGGACGTCCTGCTGATCGCGACGTTCATTCATTTCTCCCTTTCCGTCGTTTACGCGGCGATCGCAATGCTTTTCGTCGTGCGACTGAGTGCAATGCTCGCCATTGTGACCGGGTCCGTTTACGGCCTGGCGATCTACGCCGTCAATCTGCACGGACTTACCGCGATCTTTCCCTGGTTTTCGGTTTCGCGCGGCTGGGTCACCATGCTCGTCCATGTTGTCTTCGGCATAACCCTGGCCGGGGCGTGCCGCTTCCTTGCCTCAGCCGGAGGCGGCGGGCGATCGCCGTCTGAGCACTAAAAGCGCCTTCGCCAG